>JAZUGZ010000171.1:0-35685 GCA_045641425.1 Candidatus Fimenecus sp. | reverse complement strand
AAAAGTATTTTGAAATAAATAAAAATGGGCAAAATGTTCGTTGCAAGCTTTATTTTAATAAAGGTACTGACATTAAAAAGGTAGTTCTTTATAGCCACGGTTTTGCAGGGCATAAAGACAATGCTGCGGCTCAAAAATTTGCCGAAAGAGTGCTAAATAAATATAAGGGAATTGCCGTTTTGATTTTCAATTTACCTTGCCATGGGGATGATGTTAAAAAGAAAATGGTGCTTTCTGACTGTATTACATATATGGAATTAGTTATTGACTATATAAATACAGAAATGGGAGTAAATGAGATTTACTCTTACGCCACAAGCTTTGGTGGGTATTTAGTGCTTAAATATATTTCGGAGCATAAAAATCCATTTACAAAAATCGCTTTGCGTTGCCCGGCTGTTAATATGGCAGATATTTTAACTAAAACTATTATCAAAAATGACGAGTTAGATTTAATAGCAAAAGGTAAGCCAGTTAAAGTTGGATTTGACCGAAAAATTGATGTTAACAGTCAGTTTTTAGATGACTTAAAAACAAATGATATTCAGAAAATAGATTTTATTGACTTTGCAGATGATATTTTAATTCTTCACGGAACAAAAGACGAAGTCGTGCCATTTGAAGTTAGCAAAAGCTTTGCCGAGAATAATGTAATTGAGTTCATAACAGTAGAAAATGCAGACCACAGATTCAAAAATCCTGCTTCTATGGAGCTGGCAATTAAAAGTGTAATAGAATTTTTTGAATTTTAGTTTAAGAGTTGAAAATTAATGATAGCATTTTTGTTTATAATTTTATATGCGGTTTTCTTTGTGGAATTTGCTCGATTGATAATTAAGAAAACAAATCAAAAAAATTTAATAATTGCTATTTCAGTTGTGTTCAATATTTTGTTTTGTGCTTTTTGCCTTTATCAAAACAATAATTTAGTTGTTACAAAATATAGCTACAATAAAGAAAATATTAAATGCAGAATTGTGCAGGTTTCAGATTTGCACAACAAAAATTTTTGGTTTAATGAAAACTTTTTAGCCGAAAAGGTTAAAGAGCAAAAGCCAGATATTATTGTAATTACTGGCGACATTGCTGACAGAACACATACAAATATCGAGGGCGCAATTAAAACTGCCGAAAAGCTTTGCGAAATCGCTGACACTTATTACGTAACTGGCAACCACGAAAAAGCATTGCCAAAATCGGTACAAGACAAACTTTTTGAAGGCCTTAAAAATGCCGGAGTAATAATTCTTGATGACGAAAGTGCCGAAATAACTGAATTTGGTGAAAATTTTACTCTTATTGGTCTTGACGATTATTCACTCGGCACTCCAACACTCTCAACTGAAATTAAAAATTCAAATACGAATTTTAATGTTGTTTTGGCTCACGAGCCACAGTATTTAGAAAATTACAATAAGGCTGGGGCAGATTTAGTCTTTACTGGTCACGCACACGGTGGGCAGTTTAGATTGCCACTTTTAGGCCCAGTAATTGCCCCTGACCAAGGCTTTTTCCCTAAACTTACAGAGGGCGAAGTTATTTCAGGTGGTACAACCGAAATTATTAGTCGTGGTCTTGGCAACAGCTTAATGCCGTTAAGACTTTTTAACTACCCCGAAATTGTTGTTGTGGATATTGATAGTTAAATAAAAATGTGGAGAGAATATGCAAAACGTAATGCAAAAACGAACAGGACGAATTGAATCAATTGAGCTAATTAGAGCAATTTCTTGTTTGCTAGTCGTATTTAGCCATACAGCATTTGGTGCAGGAATTGGTGCTGTTGCTGTTAACTTTTTCTTTGTTATTTCGGGCTATGTAATTATGCTCTCAACTGAAAAAGAGAACAGACCATTTTGGAAAAAGCGACTTACAAAAATTTTACCGCTTTATTACATAATGACGCTTTTCACATCAGTTTTAATTCTAGTTTTACCAAGCCTTTTTAATTCTTATGAAGTTACACCTGTTTATTTAATAAAAACTCTTTTATTTATCCCATATGAGCACAGCGGAATTGAACAGCCAATTTTAGGGCTCGGATGGACTCTTAATTTCGAAATGCTTTTTTACTTTATTTTTTGGATAAGCAAAAAATTAAGCCATAAAAATAGGGGCTATATAACTTTAGCTGTTTGTGTAGTGCTTTCAGTTCTCGGCGTTTGCCTTAAAGGAATTAAGCTGTTACCATTCACTTTTTGGTGTAATAGCTATTTGCTTGAGTTTGGATTTGGTATAGTCGCGTTTGAAATTATGAAAAAAGCACATAAACCTACAGCAAAGAAAAGCTATGTTTCAACAGTACTTTTTTATTTAGCTGTTGCTGTTTCGGTAGTTTTAATGACATATATAAGAGAATATTTAACAAGCAAAGGCTTTGGCGTGCTTGAGGGTGCAGTTTGTGGACTTATTTGCCTTTTTGTGCTTTTAATTGCAATTTCACTTGATTCAAAGCTTTATAAATCAAAGATACTTCTCAGCGTTGCAATTATAAGCTATCCGCTTTACTTAATTCACATTTACCCAGTAAGAGCGGTTGATGTTTTAGCAAATAAATTAGGATTTAACAATATTGCGGTTGCTTTTTTAGGAGTAATAATTGCAACTGCTTGTGCATTTGTTTATGATAAAATAATAAAAACCATGAAGAAAACAATTAAGAGAAATAAGGAAACAATATGAAAAAAGTTGTTGCATTTCTAAAAAAAGAGTTAATGCTAACAGTGTCGGTTTTAGCGGCGGTAATTTCGCTGTTTATTACAAAGCCGAGTGTAGATTTGCTTAAAAATATTGACTGGCACACACTTGTAACTCTTTTTATGATGCTTACAGTTCTTGAAGGATTTAAGAAAGAAAATATTTTTAGACCATTACTGAAATTTGCCGAGAAAATTGGCTCAATGGTTGGTCTTTCATTTTTTCTTATTTTTAGCGTGTTCTTTTCGTCAATGTTTGTGACTAATGATGTGTCACTTATTATTTTTGTGCCACTTACAATTATTCTTTTCAGAGCTGGTGGCAAAGAAAAGTACATTTTACCAGTAATTTCAATGGAAAATATTGCGGCAATTCGTGGCTCGCTACTTATGCCTTTTGGTAGTCCGCAAAACTTGTTCCTTTTTGGGCAAACAGGCGTTAGTGCTTGGAATTTTATGCTTCACATGTCGCCGCTTTGGGTTTCGTCGGCTGTTTTGCTCTCTATATTCATTTTCTTCCTTTATAGAAAAGACATAAAAGAGAGAATTATTTGGGAAGGAAACACCACAGAAAAGTGGAATCCCAAAAGAAAAAAACAAAGAGCTATTTACATTTTGCTTTTTATTGCTATAATAATAACTATTGTTTCAAGAACACCTTACTGGTTCGGAGTAGCAGGCGTAGTTCTTGCAACTGTTTTAGTATTTGATAGAAAAGTGCTTATAAAAACAGACTATGTATTGCTTTTAACATTTTTTTGTTTCTTTGTATTCTCTTCACAAATTGCAGAGAATGAAAGTATTTCAAAATTCCTTACAAATGCAGTGGGAAACCACGAATACGCTTGGGGAATACTTTTAAGCCAAGTAATTTCAAATGTGCCGGCGTCAATAGTTCTTTATCCATTCACTAAAAATTTGGCGGCACTTTTATATGGTGTTGATACAGCGGGACTTTGCTCGCTAATTGGCTCGCTCGCTTCAGTAATCAACTACCGAATTTATGTTAGAGAATATCCGAAAAATGGTCTGAAGTTTATTAAGGTGTTTACTCTTATTAGCTGGGCATTTTTCATTATAGTTGCCTTACCTGGCTACTTAATTTCAAAATATTGGTTGTTTTAACTTGAAAGGAAATAGATATGCGCGAATTCAAAAAATCAACTAAACTTGATAATGTTCTTTACGATGTTCGTGGTCCAGTTGTTGACGAAGCAGCAAAAATGGAAGCAAAGGGCATGAATGTTCTAAAACTTAACATTGGCAACCCTGCTCCGTTTGGCTTCCGCACACCTGATGAAGTAATTTATGATATGCAGCGCCAATTAACAGACTGCGAAGGTTACTCTGACTCAAAGGGACTTTTTGCGGCAAGAAAAGCAATAATGCAATATGCTCAAACTAAAAATATTCCTAATGTATCTGTTAACGATATTTATACTGGTAACGGAGTTAGTGAGCTTATAAATCTTAGTATGTCAGCACTTTTAGATGATGGAGATGAAGTTTTAGTTCCATCACCTGACTACCCACTTTGGACAGCTTGTGTTACTCTTGCTGGTGGCACAGCAGTTCATTATATTTGTGACGAAAGTGCCGAGTGGTACCCTGACATTGCAGATATTAAGAGCAAAATTACAGATAGAACAAAGGCTATTGTAATTATTAACCCTAATAACCCAACTGGTGCACTTTACCCAAAAGAGCTACTTCTTGAAATTGTTAAGGTTGCAAGAGAAAACGGAATTATGATTTTCTCGGACGAGATTTATGACCGACTCGTAATGGATGGCGAAGAGCATATTTCAATAGCTTCTTTAGCACCAGATGTTTTCTGCGTTACATTTAGTGGACTTTCAAAATCCCACATGATAGCAGGGTACAGAATTGGTTGGATGATACTTAGCGGTAATAAGTCAGCTGCAAAGGACTATATTGAGGGTATAAATATGCTTTCAAATATGCGACTTTGCTCAAATGTGCCAGCACAGTCAATAGTTCAAACTGCTCTTGGTGGTTACCAAAGTGTTAACAACTATATAGTTCCTGGCGGTAGAATTTATGAGCAGAGAGAATATATTTACAACGCTCTTAACGATATTCCGGGAATTACAGCTGTAAAACCAAAAGCAGCATTTTACATCTTTCCTAAAATCGACACAAAGAAATTTAATATTAAAAATGACGAGCAATTTGCACTTGATCTTTTGCGTGAAAAGAAGATTCTTATTATTCACGGTGGTGGCTTTAACTGGAAAGAGCCAGACCATTTCAGAGTGGTTTATCTTCCAAGAATTGAGGATCTCCGCGAAGCAACAGGCAAAATTGCAGACTTTCTTGATTCTTACCGTCAAGGCTAAATTAAAAAACATAAAAAAAGAACCCAGCTGATTTCAGCTGGGTTTTTTGCTATGAATTATTATTTCATATTTTCACGCTGTAAAAGAACTGCATCGTGCATATCTTCTTTTGTCTTACCTGTAAGCTTGTAGAAGAAGTATGGAACGCCTGCAAGGAACATCATAAGACCATGGAAAATTGTGTAGAAGAAGAGCATTGCAATCTTTGTTTGTGTTGACTGAACTGGGTCAGGAACAAGGTCTGTTGGCTGAATGTAGTGAATAACTGAAATAACTGGGTTGTCGCCATAAAGAATAATTGGTGCAAGAGCATTTGCGATTGTACCGCTAATAAGTGTGCCAACACCAATAACAAATGGAAGTGATGCGTCAAGACGCTTACCACCAGTTTGAAGCTCAATTGACTCAAGAACGTCAGCCTGGAACATTGTAGGAAGAAGGTTTGATGCACCAAACTGAAGACCAATAAGGAAGAGGAAGATAATGAATACAATCTGTAATGCACTGTTTTCACTCTTGAAGTATGCAACACCAACTGCAAATGCAGCAGTATTAATAATAACTGAATAAACACCACTTGCGATGTAAAGAATTTTTGAGTTGAATTTCTTAAGTAAGAAGTTAATAATAAGCATACCAACTGCAGTACCAATACCGGTTGGAAGTCCGAAAAGAACGAACTTTGAAGTTGAACCAAGAAGTGCTGCTGCCATAAATACGCCCATGTAAGTAGCAATATTTCTGAATGTTTTAAGGAAGTCAGAAACAATAATTGCCCAAGCATATTTATTCTTAAGAATATCAACAAATCCAACAAGAGGATTTTTCTTTTCAGTTGAATAAACAACACGTTCGCGAACTAATTTCATACCAATAAGCATTGTAATAACGCCTACTACTGAGCAAAGTGAAGCACAAATAATGTAAAGTAAACCTTCGTTTTTCTCGCCACCATTTGCTGCCTTGATAATCTCTTCAACAACAAGAGCAACAACAAGCGGAGCAGAGTTACCAACAGCTGAAGAAATACTTCTAATAGAAATAAGGCTGTCACGCTCTTTAAGGTTTGGTGTCATAACGTTTGCCATTAAGTTAATTGAGTTGCAGAAGTTAGTAGCAACAGCCCAACCAATAGCAATTGTTACAATGTAAATCATAAGAATTGTGCCGGTAAATGCTTTAGGTGCCCAGAAGTTAAGGACAAGTAAAACACCTGCAGGAATTGCAGCAAGCATAACAAGTGGACGGAATTTACCCTGCTTGCCAATCTTTCTGCCGTCAATATACATAGCAATTAAGAAATTGAGGAAGAAAGGAATAACGCTAAT
The DNA here is from genome assembly GCA_045641425.1 of Candidatus Fimenecus sp. Taxonomy (GTDB): domain Bacteria; phylum Bacillota; class Clostridia; order Oscillospirales; family Acutalibacteraceae; genus Fimenecus. Next base: position 29,301 of record JAZUGZ010000171.1, on the reverse strand, counting down.
AAGAATGTTGTAAAGTGATGTTTGGCTTGCTTCAAGACGAAGTACGTTAACAAGATAAGCGTTTCTGTAACCGCCAATCATACCTGTCATCATGGTGTAGAAGAAAAGTGCTACAACATACATAATGAACTCTGGCTTGCCAAGGTGCTTTTGGTCTTTAGCAGCTAAAATATTGTCTGACAAGAGAATCACCCTTTCGTAAGTGTTAAATAACATAATACCTTATTTTTGTTTATTTTTCTATTGACGGATAAGTAGAATAATTATGCTTCAAATAGTGCAAAAGGTACAATACATATTATATATATTACTAAGCGGGAGTTTTTCGGTAACAAAATTTGACACAAAATTTGTTTTCATAGCTATTTTGACGGAATATTCAACTAAACTTTAAGCATTTCAACGATTTACAAATAGACAAATTGATGTTAAACTGATGTTTACGGAATAATTTGGGAGGTGTTTTTATGAAAAAACACATAAAATCTGCCCTTGCAATTGTTCTTGCAATTGTTTTAGCTGTTTCAGCGGCAGTAACTACACTTGCCGTGTCAAGCAAGATTGCTGATGACACAAAAAACAGCGCTGTTGATATTGCAAAGCAAATTCAAGCAGAGGGTACAGTTTTAATCGAAAACAAAGGCGACCTTTTACCGCTTCAAAACAAAAAGGTTAGCGTTTTTGGTGTAACATCTTACAACCTTAATTTAGGTGGTGGCGGTAGCGGTAGTATTGAAACTGGCGAGGCTATTAGCCTTTTCTCAGGTCTTGACGCTGCTGGTGTTGAATACAATACTGAATTACACGATTATTATATAGACTACATTCAGTCAAAGCAGTCATCAATTGGTGGCAACCCACTTGTTGATATGGTTGTTGGTCTTCTTGGTTCATCTATTGATGAAATCCCAGCAGGCGATATTAGTCAGAGCCTTTTTGACAATGCAACAGCTTTTTCTGACACAGCTATTATTACTTTTGGTAAAGCTGGTAGCGAAATGTCTGACCTTTCAGCTGACGATATTCGTTTATCTGCAACTGAGAAAGCTTTACTTGAAAAGATTTGTGCAGAATTTTCTAATGTTATTGTAATCTTTAACAGTTCAAACATTTATGAAATGGATTGGATTGACTCACTTCCAAGCGTTAAGGCAGTTCTTTTAACTTGGCTCCCTGGCGAAGTTGGTATGGAGTCTGTTGCAAAGATTATTTCAGGCGATGTTAACCCATCTGGTAAACTCCCTGACTCAATTGCATACAAAATTGAAGATTACCCAACAACACCAAACTTTGGCGACTTTAAGTATAGCAACACACTCGTTAAGGGATTTGTAAACTATGCTGAAGATATTTATTTGGGTTACAGATATTTTGAAACCTTTGCTCCAGAAAAAGTAATGTATCCATTTGGCTTTGGCCTTTCATATACAACCTTTGACTGGGAAGTTGCAAGCTTTAGCACTTCGGGCGACAGCATTACAGCTAAGGTTAAGGTTACAAATACTGGCTCAGTTGCTGGTAAAGATGTTGTTGAAGTTTATTTCACAGCACCTTATACTGAAGGTGGAATTGAAAAGAGTGCAATTGAGCTTGCAGGATATGCAAAAACAGATGAAATTGCACCTGGCGAAAGCGATACAGTAACAGTTACATTCCAAAAGAGAGATATGTCTTCTTACGATATGAACAGAGAAGCTTATGTGCTCGAAAAAGGTAACTATCAAATTAAAATTGGTCATTCATGCCGTGACTTTGAGGCAACATATAACTACAATGTTTCTTCAACAAAGGTTTACAAGACAGATGACACCACAGGTGCAGAAATAAAGAACCTTTTCGATGATATTCGTGGAGATTTCCCACTTTTATCAAGAGCTGGCGATGACACAATGCCAAAAGCTCCAACAAACTTTGAAGCTCCTGATGAAGTTGTTAATTGCGACGTTCGTCCTGACCCTATTGAGGGCGAAGTTTCAAAGACAGGTGTTGTTTATGAATCAGGCGTAATTAAACTTGCAGACGTTTATGCTGATGAATCACTTTGGGATGCATACCTTGACCAATTCACACTTCAAGAGATGATTGACCTTATCTGCGAAAGTGGTTACCAGACAGCTGGTGTTGAGCGTCTTGGTCTTCCAAGAACAGTTGACAATGACGGCCCTGGTGCTGTTAAGGGCGACGGCGGACTTACTTATAGTGATGTAGGTCTTGGCTTCCCAGCAGAAACAGTTCTTGCAGCAACTTGGAACGATGAACTTGCAGAAGATTATGGCGATATTATGGGTAAACAAGCAGTTGAGCTTGGCGTTCATGTTTGGTATGCTCCTGGTTGTAACCTTCATCGTCATCCTTGTGGCGGTAGAAACTTCGAGTATTTCTCAGAAGATCCACTTCTTTCAGGTAAAATGGCTGCTGCGGTAATTCGTGGCGCACAGGCAAACGGAATTATTCCAACTGTTAAGCACTTTGTATGTGACGAACAAGAAACAAATAAACTTTCTTATGGTATTTTCACTTGGCTCAGTGAACAAGCACTTCGTGAGCTTTACCTTCGCCCATTTGAAATTGCAGTTAAAGAGGGTCACACAAAGGGTATTATGACAGCTTATAACCGAATTGGACCATACTGGTGCAGTGGTTACAAGACACTTGTAACAGACCTTCTTTGTGACGAATGGGGCTATGACGGCTTTACTGTAACAGACGCTTACATTAACTTTACTGGTAATGGCTATATGGACCCAGTTCTTGCAATTTATGCAGGTAACGACGCACTCCTTACATCACTTTGGTATATTGCTGAAAAGCTTCAGTTCCAAATTGCACTTAAAACAACTTACCAAAATGACCCAGTAGGTTTTGGTGCAGCACTTCGTGACAGTACCTATGACCTTTGCAGAATGGTAATGCAAACTGCGGCATTTGACCCAACTGACACAACTGGTAACAGGGGCGGAACAATTTTAAGCTACGAAAACGAAGAAATTGTTAACAGTCACGCAAATGGTGGCAATAACAACGGTAACGACAACACGGGCGAAGTGCCAAATGATGACACATCACTCGAAAATGTTGGCGACCCAACAACACCAAACACAGAAGCAATTATAGAAAATGCAAAAAATAATGTTAAACCAATTGCTATTGTAGTTGCTGCTGTAATTACAGTTGTTGCTGGCACAGTAGGTGCAGTTGTTATTATTCGCAGACGCAAGGAAGAAAAGGCACTTACACAAGAATAATAAAATTTATTAGGGCGGGGGAGAAATCCCCCGTTTTTTGTTGTTGAAAACAGTTTCCCGCTATGGTAAAATAAAGTTAGTTTGTAAAAAGGAGTGGCAAATATGTATAACTTTTATGCAGAGATTATTAAAGACGGAGTATATAGCGGAGTAAATACTGCTCAAAATGGCGATTTTACCTTTGATTTAATAGAAGAAAATGGAACTATTAAAGGTACTGTTACAGCACACACAGATTTAACCTTCCGTTCACTTTCTCTTAAAACAGAGCGTGAATTTTCATTTGATGACCTTTTCTATGCTAATGGTTACCAAGCTTGGACTACTTCAAGAGAATTTTGCATGCAAGATAAGCTTTCGGGAATTATGCCACTTGGTAAAATTTCAAAATTCACTGAAGATTTAACTGGAATTTCAGGCGACTATAAATTTGCAAATTATGGCAAACAAGGTGTTTTCCATTCTTATACATATTGCTATTTTAGAGAAAGAGGAAATAGAAATATTACTCTTTTCGGCTCAAAGAGTGAAAGAAAAGGCTTTACGGTATTCGAGGTAGATATGAATGAAGATACATTCAAAATCTATAAGGATATTGAGGGCTTAAAGCTCAAAAAAGGCGATACTTACGAAGTATTTGACATTATTGAAATTAGTGGTGACTTTGACGAGGTAATGGATAAATATTTCTTCGACTTTGTAGGTGTAAAAAAGCCAAAAATCAGCCACCTTGCTGGTTACACATCTTGGTATAACTATTTCCAAAAAATAAACGAGCAAATTATTCTTCGTGACCTTGACGGAATGGATAGAGCATCAGCGGAAGTTAACATTTTCCAAGTTGATGACGGTTACGAAACCGCAGTTGGCGACTGGCTTCGAGTTGACGGACAAAAATTCCCTAACGGAATGAAATATATTGCTGATAAAATTCACGACAAGGGTTATAAGGCTGGTATTTGGCTTGCTCCATTTAGCGCACAAAGAAGCTCAGCAATTTTAGAGGCACATCCTGACTGGGTACTTAAAGATAACGAAACTGGAAAGCCACTTCTTGGCTGTGTTGCTTGGGGTGGTGCTTACACATTTGACATTTATAACGAAGAATTTAGAGAATACCTTAAAATTGTATTTAATACTGTATTTAATGAGTGGGGTTACGATATGGTCAAGCTCGATTTCCTTTACTCACAATGTATGCAACCTCGAAATGGCAAAACTCGTGGCGAAATTATGTGCGATGCAGTAGATTTTCTTCGTTCACTTTGTGGCGACAAGCTAATTCTTGGTTGCGGTGTTCCACTTGGTGCTTGTATGGGCATTTTTGACGCTTGCCGAATTGGTCCAGACGCTACTAAAGAATTTACAGGCCCAATTTACAATAGATTTGGTGTAAATGCTGAAATTCCATCTTGTGAAAATGCTATGAACAACGCAATTTTCCGTAGCCACCTTGACGGCAGAGCTTTTGTAACAGACCCTGATGTTTTCTTCCTCCGTGATACAAACATCAAGTTTAATTTAGAGCAAAAATTACTTCTTGGCAAAATCAATGCGGTTTGTGGTAATGTTCTTTTTGTATCTGACAACGCAGGAGATTATAGTGAAAAAACAGTTAATTATCTAATGGATTTCTTTAAGGATAAAGACTATAAAATTACAATGGCGGAATATGTTTCTCGTGATGTTGTTTTGCTTGAATTTATTGAAGATGGAGTAAAAAAGAGTCTTAAATTTAACATTAAAAATGGTAAGAGTACTATAGGTAAGGTTTTATAATATGAAAATTGCAGTAATTGGCGGTGCCGGAGTTCGCTCAATGTTCTTGGCAAAGAGTATTGCTAATAGAACAAAGGATTTAGACATTACAGAGCTTGTCTTTATGGACTCAAACCCTGAAAAATTAAATATATATGGAAAAATGGCAAAAGAAGTAGCAACACGCCTTTGCCCAGAGCTTAAATTCACTTTAACGCTTAGCGCAATAGACGCAATTATTGGCGCTGACTATGTAATTACTACAATTCGTGCTGGTGGGGACAGCATGCGCTGCCGTGACGAGCGAATAGCACTTGATGAAGGGTACTTAGGTCAAGAAACTACTGGTGCGGCTGGTTTTTCATTTGCTATGAGAAGTATTCCGGCACTTAAAGAGTACTGTGAGCTTGTAAAAAAATATGCAAAGCCAAATTGCAAGGTGTTTAATTTTACTAACCCTGCCGGTGTTGTTTCTCAAACTCTTCGTGATATGGGTTATGACTTTACTTTTGGCATTTGTGATGCTCCTTCCGGAATGCTTCGTTCATTTGAAGAGCATTTGGGACTAGAAATTGGCTCAACAGAAGCTTTTTGCTACGGGCTTAATCATCTTTCGTTCTTTAACGAGATTATTTTTAATGGCGAAAATGTTGTACCAAAGCTTTTAAGTGACGACAGTGCTTACAAAACAACAGATTTAAGATATTTCAAAAAAGACGATTTACTAAAAAAGCAGTTTATACCTAATGAATATCTTTACTATTTCTATGAGCCGAAAAAATCGGTTGAAAACATTTTGAATGCTCCAGTTACTCGTGGCGAGCAAATTGAAATAATCAACCGAGAAATGACAAAGGCCCTAAAAGAAATTGATATTGAAAATAATTTCCATGAAGCTGTAAAGATTTTTGAGCATTATTACGGAATGCGTGAAAATTCATATATGGCAAGTGAAACTGGCGAAAAGCGAGAAAAACAATATAAGTTTGACATTTTCGCTCCTGACGACGGTGGCTATGCTGGTGTAGCGCTGGGAATTATCGACACAATTATTCACGGTACTGACAAAACTGTTATTGCTTGTGTGCCAAATGTTAATAAAGCACTTGACTTTTTGGACGAAACTGACACAGTTGAAATATCTTGTAAAATTGAAAGTGGAAAGCCTATTCCAATTAAGCCGAGAGTTGTTTCAGAAGAGAATAAAAGCCTTATTATGGCAGTAAAAGAATATGAAAGAGAAGCTTCAAAGGCTTTAAGACTTCGAAGTCGTGAAGCCGCAATTAAAGCTCTTTCGGTTCATCCGCTTGTAGATAAAAAAATTGCCGAAAAACTCGTTTCAGCTTATGAAGAACTTAATAAAGATTATTTTGGAGAATTAAAATGAAAGATTTTGTAGCAGCATTTGGAAAACTTAATTGTGATTTGCTTTTTGCGGGTATGCCAAGAATACCAAACGAGGGAGAAGAGATTTACTCAAAGGATTTTAAGGTTTGCCTTGGTGGGGGACTCCCTGCAACTATGATAAACTGTGCAAGACTTGGGGCACCGTCTAAACTCGGCACATTTTTAGGCGATGATATGTTCTCAAAGTTTGCAAAAGGGGAACTGGAGAAATATGGAGTTGACTATGTTCCTTTTGAAAGCACTTCTTATCCACTTAACGTAACATCTGCAATTATTACTGAAAAAGATAGAACTTTTGTGTCTTATGGTGGTACAGAAACTTACACTGACGAAATGCTTGAAAAAATTTACAATGTGCTTAAAGGTGCAAAGGTTGTTGGTATGCAAGAAAAAATCTTGCCAGTTTACGAACAGCTTAAAAAAGATGGTACAATTTTAGTTCTTGATACCGGCTACTCTGATGATATGTCTATTGATAATCTTCGTGAGTACATTAAAATTGCTGACTATTACACTCCAAACATTGACGAAACAGAAAAAATTACTGGCACAAGAGATTACAAAAAAGCTCTGGATTTTCTTCGTGACTACTTTGAAAAGCCTATTGTAAAGCTTGGCCGTGATGGTTGTGCCGGATTTGACGGGGATTATTTCGTAGTGCCTGAAATTGAAGAATTTAAGTGTGTTGATGCAACTGGTGCGGGCGATGCATTCCTTTCAGGTTTTATTACTGGTCTTTATAAAGACGAGGACTTTAGAAAGTGTATTTTAATGGGCAACATTACTGGTGGTAAATGTGTAACTGGTGTTGGCTGTCTTACTGAGTATATGACAGAAGAAACACTGTCGGAATATGTAAAAAAATACTTTACTAAACTTTTTTAATATGTTAAAATTATCTATAAACTATTTTTGGGGTGATGATTTTGGATCTCAAAATGCACCACAAACCGACTTTTGACAATATTCCACCTGAAAAAAGGGCAAGGGTAATTGACGTGGCAACAAAAGAATTTGCCAAAAAAGGTTATCACGATGCCAGCATAAGCAGTATTGCAGATAAAGCAGGAATTAGTGTCGGTGCGATTTATAAATATTTTGAAAATAAGCAAGATTTATTTTTAACCATTATTGACGAAAGTATTTCTCGCGTTGAAACTTTACTTCTTGGCCTTGCTAAAACCGATGAAGACGTTATGATTAAGGTTGAAAAAATCTTGCGTGAAATAATTACTGTTTCGCGTGAAGATGGAGTTTTAATTAAACTCTATAATTCTATGACAACAATTAACGACAAAAAGCTCGCAAGCCAGTTTGCAACCGAAATGGAACGCGTTACCGCTGAAATTTATACAGAAGCAATTCGTGAGGGTCAAGAAAATGGCGAAATTCGCAAGGATATTGACCCAAGTGTTGCAGCGTTTCTTTTAGACGACCTTTTTATGTCGCTTCAGTTTTCTTTCGCAAGTGATTATTATGTTCAGCGCTTCAAGCTTTATTGTGGCGATGATGCACTTCAAAAAGACGAGTTTGTAATTCGTGAAATATTAAAATTTGTAAAATCTGCACTTAAAGTATAAAGGTGTTTCATATATGAAGGGAGAAAGAATTATGGCAGAGCCAAAATATGTAATTGCTTATGATATTGGTACAACGGGTGTTAAAACTTGTATCTTTGCAATTTCAGACAAAATTGAGCTTCTTGCATCACAAAGTGAGGGATACAAGCTTTACGTTATGCCAAATGGTGGCGCAGAGCAAGACCCAGACGAGTGGTGGGAGGCAATGCGTAACAGCACAGCTGTTGTTATGAAAAACTCAAAAATCAAAAAAGAAGATATTTCAGGTATTTCATTCTGCTCACAAATGCAGGGTGTTGTACTTGTTGATAAAGATGCAAATGCAGTTCGTAGAGCATTTAGCTATATGGACCAGCGTGCTACTGCTGAGCTTAAAGAAGGCATGGGCGGTGGTATTCAGGTTGCAGGCGGTAATGCTGTTAAGGTTGTTAAATCGTTAATGCTTACTGGTGCTGCTCCACTTTCAGTTAAAGACCCAATTTGGAAATATAAATGGACTGAAAAGAATGAGCCAGAAAACTTTAAGCGAGTACATAAATGGCTTGATGTTAAAGAGTATTTAATCGCAAGAATGACAGGCGAGTTTGTAATGACTCACGACTCTGCATTCTCAACAATGATTTATGATATTAAGAAAAAGACTTGGAGTGCTGAAATGTGCAAGATGCTCGGTGTTAACACAGACCACCTTGCAAAAATCGTTAAGTCAACTGACAAAGTTGGCGAGCTTACAAAGAAAGCTGCTGACGAATTAGGCCTTGCAGCAGGCACAGCTGTTTTCGGTGGTGGCGGCGACGCTTCACTTATAGGCGTTGGTGCTGGTGCTGTTGAGCTTGGCGACACTCACATTTATCAGGGCACATCAGGTTGGGCTTCAACAGTTGTTGACAAGTCAATTGTTGACACAAGTGCGATGATCGCTGCTATTGTTGGTGCAAAAGATGGTTATTATAACTACTTTGCAGAGCTTGAAACAGCAGGTAAGTGCGTTGAGTGGGTTAAAGACCACTTAGCACTTGACGAAATCAATGTTTATATTGACAAAAACCACAACTTAAAGCGTGCAAAGGGCGACTTTGAAAAGGTTTATACAAACCTTTATGACTACATGATGGCAGTTGTTGATGAAGTTCCAGCTGGTTCAAATGGCGTTATCTTCACTCCTTGGCTTCACGGTAACCGTTGCCCATTTGAAGACCCTAATTCAAGAGGCATGTTCTTCAACATTAGCCTTGACACAGGTAAGGCAGAAATGATTCGTTCCGTTGTTGAAGGCGTTTGCTTCCACCTTCGTTGGTTCCTTGAAACATCAGACAAGAAAATTAAATCTTCAAATACAATTCGTTTTGTAGGTGGTGGCGCTCTTTCAGACATCACTTGCCAAATCCTTGCTGACTGCACAGGCAGAACAGTTGAAACTGTTGACAGCCCACAAAACATTGGCTCAGTTGGTGCTGCAATTACAATTGCTGTTGGTACTGGAATCATCGGAGATATTACAGATGCAAAGAAGCTTATTCCAGCAGCTAAAACATTTAAGCCAAACTTTGCTCACAAGGCAGTTTATGACCGTAACTACAAGGTTTTCACAAACCTTTACAAAGCAAACAAAGAGAATTTTGCTATTCTTAACGGTCAAGACTAATCTAAAATTAAGGGGCGAACGTTGTTCGCCCTTTTTTCATTAAAAAATGGGGATTTTTTATGAAGGTTAACGAACTTATAACAACTGTAAAGGGTGCTCCTGCTTATATAAAGAAGTTTTGGAACACGCCAAACGAGGGCGAGTATCTTTCACTGTCAGAAATGGTAGCCTATACGGCAATGCAGGGTGGTACATATATTTTTATGACTTTCTCTGCCATTATGACCTTTGCCGCAACCTATTTTACAGGCTCTATTATGGGCATTTCCAATTTGGACTTTACAAAAATTGGTATAATGGGTACTGTAATTGGTTATGTACTAATTTTCTTTAATCCAATAGGCGTTCTTATTTATGAAAATCACGGACGACTTTCGACTAAAATGAAGATATTTGCACATATAGCCTACTCTGCTGAAATAATAGTTGGTATAGCTTGCTATTTTGTTCCGTCGGCAGGTTTTGAGTTTATTATTAAAGGTTTTCCACAGCTTGTTGGTAACAATTTGCTCATAGCAGGACTTACAAACTACTTCACTTGGATAATTCGTCGAGCATTTAGCGCAAAATATGGCAGACTTAAACCATTCCTTTTAATTTGCGGCTTCCCGTCTGCAATTATTATGTCGGTTATTCCATATTTGCCACTTTTAGAGATGAGTTACACCAAAAGGCTTATTGTCTTAAACTTTGCCTTTTCGCTTATGAACTTTTTCTACCAAAACTGGATAAACGTTGGCGGACTTGTTACATTTATGACTCCAAACTCACAGGAAAGACAAAGACTTTACTCAATTGTACCAATTGTAACTGGTCTTTTCCCGTCAATTATTAACCTGTTTTTACCAATGCTAATTAGCGTTACCGGTGGCTATCTTAACATTAAAACTTATAGAGTATTTGTTCCGATTTTTGCATTTATTGGTGCGTTTGTTTCATTGGCAGTTGTTAAATGTAAAGAAAGAGTTATTGAAGCACCAATCGAAAAACGAGCAAAGGTTACATTCTTTAAGGGTGCTAAAAATGTTCTCAAAAACAAATACTTTTGGATTATCAATATTTCAAATGTTTTAGGTCAGTACCAATGGCTTATAGGCAACCTTCTTGCTTGGTGGTTTATTTATTCACTTCGTATGGAGTGGTTCTCAGGCGTTGCGGCAAATATTGTTGTTCTTGGTATGACCCTTGGCAACATTATGTGCCCAATTCTTACAAAGAAGTTTGAAAAGAGAGATATTTTAATAGTGTCACGTGCAATAACTGTTTTAATGTGCCTTGGTATTGTTTTGGCGGTTAAAATGGGTAATATTTGGATTTTCTTAATTTCTCTCACTCTTAAAAATACAGTTACGCCAGTGGTTGATGGTGTTAACTCTGGATTTGGTGCAGATGTTCAAACCTACCACCAATGGAAATATGGCGAGCGAGCAGATTCAATGTCTGGCGTGTTCACTTGGTTCTTAAACCCAGTTACAATGGCAATTAGCTACATTGTTCCATATCTTTTGAAGCTATCAGGCTTTACATCTGACTGGGATGTTCTTTATGACTCAGTAATTCTTACAAAGGTATTTTCAATTTACACATGGGCAACTATTGCCTCACTTGTGCTTGTAACTGTTCCATTTTTCTTTTATGACCTTACAAAAGAAAAATATGACCTTTGTGTTGAAGAGCTTAAAGCAAGACTTAAAGAAACAGAAGAAAGTGAGGAAGCAGTATGAAAAGAAAAATATCATTACTAATTGTACTTTTGCTTTTAATTTCTGTTCTTTTTAGTGGTTGTGGGGAAGAATTTGGCGTTCAAAAGGCTGACATAAAGTTCAAGCTTGTTGACGGCAAGGCCATAGTTACCGAGCTTCCAAACAAAACAGAAGTAACTGAAATTGCCATTCCTGATGATTATGAAAATTTGCCTGTTACAGAAATTGCAGATTTTGCAGGCTGTAACCTTGAAAGCGTAGTTAAAATTTCAATTGGAAAAAATGTTGAAAAGATTGGCACTTGGGCTTTTGAAAACAATCAAAGCTTAGTCGAATTTGATGTTGACAGCGAAAATGAATATTTTTGTTCGGTTGACGGAGTGCTTTACACTAAGGATATGACCGAAATTCTTTTCTATCCGCCAGCAGGTGCAACTGAATACACAATTCCTGAAGGGGTGCAAAGCATTAGCACAAAAGCATTTTATAAGTGTGATAAAATCACTTCAATCACACTTCCAAGCACTCTTATGAAAATTGAAACACAAGCTTTTTTCAAATGTTCATCTTTAGAAAAAATAGATTTACCAAATAAGCTTATTTATATTGGTAAAGATGCTTTTAGTTATTGCGAAGGTTTAACTGAAATTACAATTCCTGCTACTACTGAATATATTGGCGAATATGCATTCTTTAATTGCAGAAGCCTAAAAACTGTTAATATGGAGTGCAAAAAAGATTTTGTAAAGCTCCGTACAAAGTGGCAACCAACAGACAACGGAATTGAAATGAAAGATTTGCAAATAAATTGGAAATAAAACATTAAAAATTGTCGGCAGAGTTTTCTGCCGATTTTTTATGCCAATTAACAAAAATAGAACCGCAATATATAGTATATTTTTCATATTTTGAATAATAAATCTTGACATAAAGACGATTTTTTATTAGAATATAAGGGATAGTAAAAGGGAAAAACTGTTTTTCTTTCTATCATCCTAATTTCAATACGATATATCTTAATATATTTGAAATTAAATAACATTTAGGAGGTACGACGATGAGTACAACTACATTCATCATCGCTGTCGTAGCCTCTGCAGTTGTATTCGGAGTTTTAGGCTTTGTTGTTGGCGGGCTTTACCGTAAAAAAGTCGCTGAAGCAAAGATTGGCTCTGCAAATGAAGAAGCATTAAGAATTGTTAACCAAGCAGTACAGACTGCTGAAAGCAAGAAAAAAGAATCTATTCTTGAAGCTAAAGACGAAATACACAAGTTAAGAAGCGAAGCCGATAAGGAAATTCGCGAAAGACGTGCAGAGGTTCAAAGACAAGAAAAGCGCATTGACCAAAAAGAAGAAGCTCTTGATAAGAGGTCAGCAAACATCGAGAAAAAAGAAGAAACACTTGCTGAAAAATTAAAGGTAGCAGACGAAAAGGCTGAAGAGCTTGACAGACTTAAAAGAAGTCAGCTTGAAATCCTTGAAAAAGTTAGTGGCTACACCAAAGAACAGGCAAAGGCATTGCTTCTTCAAGAGCTTGAAGAATCTCTTACTCATGACAAGGCTGTTAAGATTATGGAATACGAGCAGAAAACTCGTGACGAATGCGAAGAGCTTGCTCGTGTAATCATTACATCGGCAATTCAGCGTTGCGCAGCAGACCACGCAGCTGAAGCTACTGTTTCAGTAGTTACTCTTCCAAACGACGAAATGAAGGGTAGAATTATTGGCCGTGAAGGCAGAAACATTCGTACTCTTGAGCAAATTACTGGTGTTGACCTTATTATTCACGACACACCAGAAGCTATTACAGTTTCAAGCTTTGACCCAGTTCGCCGTGAGGTTGCAAGACTCACTCTTGAAAAGCTTATTCAAGACGGCAGAATTCACCCAGCACGCATTGAAGAAATGTTTGAAAAGTCAAAGCGTGAGGTTGAACATACAATTAAACAAACTGGTGAGCGTGCAGTTATTGACGCTGGTGTAAATGGCGTTCATCCAGAGCTTGTTAAGCTTCTTGGTAAGCTTCGTTATCGTACAAGCTACGGTCAAAATGTACTTAATCACTCACTTGAGGTTTCATACATCGCAGGTCTTATGGCTGCTGAGCTCGGTGCAGATGTTAAAACTGCTAAACGTGCAGGTCTTCTTCACGATATTGGTAAGGCACTTGACCGTGAATTTGAAGGTTCACACATTGAGCTTGGTGTTGAAGCAGCTAAAAAATATAAAGAGCATGACGGCATTGTTCATGCAATTGCTGCTCACCACGGCGAAATTGAAGCAAAGACTGTTGTTGCAGTTTTAGTTCAGGCTGCAGATGCAATCTCTGCTGCAAGACCAGGTGCAAGACGTGAAAATATTCAAAACTACATTAAGCGTCTTGAAAAGCTTGAGGAAATCGCAACATCATTTGAAGGTGTTGAAAAGTCATTTGCAATTCAAGCAGGTCGTGAAATCAGAATTATGGTTGACCCTGTTTCAGTATCAGACGAAAAAATGGTACTTGTTGCACGTGACGTTGCAAAGAAGATTGAAGAAGAGCTTGAATATCCAGGTCAAATTAAAGTTAATATTGTTCGTGAAAGTAGAGCAATTGACTTTGCAAAATAAAAACTCATGCCCCGAGATTTTCTCGGGGTAAAAATTTACATATAGAAACGGTGTTTTAATGGCAGAAACTATTAAAATTCTTTGCATAGGTGACGTAGTAAGAAAACCTGGGTGCGACTTTTTAATGTCTGCACTTCCAAAATTCAAAAAAGAAAATAATATTGATGTTGTTATTGTTAACGGCGAAAATTCCGCTAATGGTGACGGCATGCTTAAAATGTCCTGTGAGTGCATTTTTGCAGCAGGAGCAGATTTTATTACAGGTGGCGACCACACACTTCGTCGTCGCGAATTTTACGATTATTTAGACAATTCTCTTTCAGTTATTCGCCCTGCAAACTATGGCGAGGGCACACCGGGTAATGGATACGGAATTATTGACAAAGGTGCTTATAAAGTTGGTGTAATTAACCTTTTAGGCACAACTTGGACTGACGGTTTTTTAAGCCCATTCACAGTCTCGGAAGAAATAATCGAAAAGCTAAAACAGGAAACAAATATAATTATTATAGATTTTCACGCAGAAGCTACAAGTGAGAAAAAAGCATTAGGCTATTTTCTTGACGGCAAAGTGTCAGGGGTGTTTGGCACACATACTCATGTTCAAACTTCTGACGCTACTGTGCTTTCAGGCGGTACTGGCTACATTACAGATGTTGGTATGACTGGGCCTGAAGAATCAGTTCTTGGAATTAAAAAGGAAATTATCATAAGAAAGTTTAGCACGGGATTTACAAGTATGTTTGAACCAGCAGACACACCTTGTTTTTTCCAAGGCTGTGTTTTCACAGTTGACCGTGCAAGCGGTAAATGTATAAATGCGGAAAGTGTAACCGTGAGGTGACAAAATGACAAAGGCAGTAAAAATCATTTCTGTTTTTCTTGTAATCACACTTTTGTTTAGTGCTTGCTCAAAAAAGGCAGAAGATGAAACTCCTGAAACAACAACCGAGCAGGTTGAAAATACAACTGAACAGGAAACAACTGCTATTACAACTGTGGGTGCGGTGAGGCTTCCATTTAATGAGGCAGATGGCATAAATCCGTTTTTTGCTAAAAGCTATGAAAACCTTTATTTAGCAAGGCTTTTGTATTCGTCGCTTTTTGCAGTTAATTCAAAGTATGAGCCAATTCCAGTTGTTGCCGAAAGCATAAGTGTTGATGGCAAAACAGCAACAGTTAGAATTAAGTCAGGCCTTAGTTGTCACGGCTCAAGTGCAATTACTGCGGCAGATGTTGTTTATTCTTTTAACAAAGCCAAAAACTCTTATGCCTATAAAGACACTCTTTTAACAGTAAAATCAGCTGAAGCATATGGAAATACTGTTACATTTACATCAAAATTTGCCGACAAGTTAATTGCCGGCAAGCTTACATTCCCAATTGTTAAGGCTGACACAGCAGATTTAGAAAGTGACATTCCAGTAGGATTTGGCGAGTACTATTTTTATGAAAATTCACTTGTGAGTGTTAGTGGAGATAAAGAAAATATCCGTCTAACTTCTATTAACACAGCAGACACAGCCTTCAATGCCTATAAAATTGGCAACACAGATGTATTTTTTAGTGATTTGTCTGACTGTGAATATAAGCAGTCACACGGAGATGCAGAAATTGCAGACCTAAATAATATGATTTATCTTGGCTTAAATAGCGATATGGGCGCACTTGATAAAAATATTCGCTCTGCCATTGCTTTAATTATTGATGCACAGGATATTTGTGAAGAAAGCTATCAAGGTCATGCGGTCCCTTGCAAACTTCCTTGTAATCCAAATGCACAAAGCAATAAAGAATTTTCTTCAATACCCCTTACAGCAGACCTTAAAACAGCTTCAAGCATAATTGATCGCTGTGGTTACACAAGGTATGCTGGCAAGGCGCTTACAAATGGTGCTTATGTTCTTTCGTTCTCTCTTATTGTTAATAATGATAACAAATATAGAGTTGCCGCTGCTTATGAAATAGCCGATGCATTAAATAAATCAGGCTTTTACATTGAGGTCAAACCGCTTTCATTTGATGATTACAGCGAAAGAATTGAGTCTGGCAATTATCAAATGTATTTAGGCGAAATTAAGCTTGACCAATCACTTGATTTGTCGCCATTTTTCCTTAAAAGTGGTAAGCTTGTAGAAGGCATTGACCGTGAAAATGTTGCAAAAGCATACACAAATATGCGTGCCGGCAAAATTAGTAATGAAGCATTTTTTGAAAGCTTTATTTCAAGCTATCCATTTGTACCAATTGGTTTTAGAACGGGCTATGTGTTTACATCAAATAATTTTCATGGGGATTTTTCACGCTTCCCTTATGACTTATATTACGGAGTATAGTAGTAATTATGAACTTTTCGGCTGACATTGGAACACTTAAAGGTGTGGGTGAAGTTCGCGCTGACGGATTTCGCTCTTTGGGTGTGTCCACAGTTGGCGAGCTTTTAAGGTTTTACCCAAGAGCCTATGAAGATTGGAGTAATATTTTACCGATTGAGCGTTGTCCTATTGGCGAAAATGTTTGCATTAAAGCAACTGTTTTGTATCCACCAAAGAACGAGCGAGTTCGTGGAGGAATGTTAATTGCAAAGGGCTCAATTACAGATGGCGATGATGTTGTATCTGTTACATTTTTTAACAATAAATATATTTCTTCAATGTTAAAGTCAGGCGAAGAATATTTGTTTTATGGTAAAATTACTCTTGGTAAATTTGCCGCTCGTGAAATGGTTTCGCCAATGTTTATTAAATCAGAGCAGTCAAAGGCGATTTTACCAATTTACCCACAAAACACAAAAATTACTTCAAGGCAAATTCGCTCAGCTGTTGAAACAGCACTTAAAGATAAAACAGAAATTCCCGAGATTTTACCTGAATATATATTAAATAAATATTCGCTTGTATCGCTTGACACTGCAATTAGGCAAATTCATTTTCCGAGTGACTCCGAGAGCTTACAAAATGCTCGAAATCGACTAATTTTTGATGAACTTTTTGTTTTGCAGTTAAGTTTATTGAGCCTTAAAGATGCAAACTCGGTTGTGAAAACTGACAATACAGTAAAAAAAGATTATTCAGAAGAATTTTTCTCACTTTTACCTTTCGACCCAACTAATGCACAGAAAAAAGCAGTAAGTGCTGCAATTTTTGATATGCAAAGTGGCAAGCAAATGAATAGACTTTTGCAAGGCGATGTTGGTAGTGGTAAAACTTGTGTTGCCGCAGCACTTGTTTATACCTGTGCTAAAAATGGAATGCAATCTTCTTTAATGGCACCAACAGAAGTTTTGGCGGTTCAGCATTTTGAAACATTTACTCGCCTTTTTGAAGGCACGGGTATAAAATGCGAGCTTTTAGTTGGTTCAACTAAACAAAGTGAGAAAAAAGCCATAAAGCAAAGACTTAAAAATGGCGAAATAGATTTAATAATCGGTACTCACGCTCTTATTCAAGATGATGTTGAGTTTAAGGGACTTGGTTTGGTTATTACTGATGAGCAACACCGATTTGGCGTTAAGCAAAGAACAGGACTTTGCTCAAAGGGCGAAAATCCACATGTTTACGTTATGTCTGCAACACCAATTCCGAGAACACTTGCGCTTATAATGTTTGGCGATTTAGATGTTTCGATTCTTGACGAGCTTCCACCAGGTAGGCAAAAAACAGTTACCTATGCCGTTTCTTCAAAAAAGCGTGCAGGTATGTTTGACTATATAAAGAGCCATCTTGACAAAGGGCTTCAAGGTTATATTGTTTGCCCACTTGTTGAAGAAAGTGAAGTAATTTCTGGCGTTCAAAATGTTGAGGAATATTACGAAAAAGTAAAAGATACAGTATTTAAGGGCTATTCAGTTGGGCTTCTTCATGGTAAAATGTCGCCAAAGAAGAAAGACGAAATAATGACCGACTTTAAGAATGGCAAAATTCAGCTTTTAATTTCAACAGTTGTAATTGAGGTTGGCGTTGATGTTCCAAATGCTGTTATAATGGTAATTGAAAATGCCGAAAGATTTGGTCTTTCACAGCTTCATCAGTTAAGGGGTCGAGTTGGTCGAGGCAAAGAACAATCAACTTGTATTTTAGTTACCGACTCGCAAGGCGAAGACACAGCCGTTCGAATGAATGTTATGTGTTCAACTACTGACGGCTTTAAGGTTGCTGATGAAGATTTGCGACTTCGTGGCCCTGGCGATTTTTTTGGTACTCGTCAACACGGTTTGCCGAAGCTTAGAATAGCAGACCTTATGACAGACTCAAAAATTCTTAGTGAAGCTGGGGAATTAGCGGCTGAGATTATAATGACAGACCCAAATTTCCAAAAAGATGAACATGTTAAAATCGGTAAACAGGTAAAGAAAAAGATAAATTCACTTCAAACACCTGTTGCCGCTAACACAATATAAGCACAAAAGGGGAAAATTTATGCTTAAAAGAAACGAAAAAACCTTTAGACTTCTTTCTATAAGCGAAAGGCTTATTGATGGTAGCGAAGTAAGTGTTGACACTCTTGCAAACGAATTTAATGTTTCGCCAAGAACAATTAAAAGGGATATTCACACACTTCGTGACTATATTGCACAGTCTGAAAATAGCACTCATAACGCTATTGCTTATAGCGAATCAAGAAAAACTTATTTCTATATTAAGCCAGAGCGTGAATGGATTACCGCTAAAGAAGCAATTACTGTTGCTGAAATTTTGCTTAAAAGTGACAAGTTTTCAAAGGATGAAGCGGCAACAGTTCTTCACAAGCTCATAACACAGGTAAATCCAAACGAGCGTGACGAAGCACGTAAATCTGTTACCGAGGCTTACAATAATTATAAAGAGTAAATTTGGGGGTATTTATTATGGGAGAATGGATTCAGGAACATAAAGCAATATCAATAATTATTGCGGTAGTTTTAGGAATTGCAATTGTTATAGGTGCTGCTTTTGGCATTAAGGCAATTAAGTCAAATAATAAAAAGGCAGAAGAAGAGACTTCACAATCTGTTGAAAATACTTCTGAAGATATTTACACAGATGATTTTAGCGAAACAACATCAGAAACTGAAACAGAAAGTGTTACAGAATCTGCAACTGAAACAACGGCTACAACAGTACAAGCTTCTGAAAGCACAACTGCATTACAGCCATCACAACAAGTTATGGCAACTACTACAACACAGGCAATTCCAACAGGTGTTGAAACTTTAACTGATGGTAACAAAAAGGTTTATTACCCAGCGGCTATTACTGTATCACAGAAAAAGTATCCAGTAGTTGTTTGGGCAAATGGCACAGGCTGTGCAACCGACACTTATGACGGGCTTCTTAAAAGAATTGCAGATAGTGGTTACATTGTTGTTGCAGACTCAAGTGTTATGACAGCAGACGGCACAGCACAAAGAAATTCAATTGACTACATAATAGGTCAAAATGGTAATTCTTCATCTGTTTTTTATGGTAAGGTTGACACTGTAAGAATTGGTGCAACAGGTCACTCACAAGGTGGCAGAAGCTCTGTAAATGCTGCACAGGCCGATTCAAGAATTAAATGTATTGTTTCAATTGCAGGCGCTTCGTCAGCAGAAGAGGCAAACGGACTTAGAACTCCGGCACTTTTCCTTACTGGCACATCAGATATGATAGTTGTATCTTCACAATGGTGCAAGCCGTCTTATGATGCCGTTTCCGGCAGAGCAGTTTATGCTTCGCTTAAAGGTGGCGTTCACACAACTTGTATGACAAATCCTGATAAGGTGTCAGAATATGTTGTTTCTTGGTTTGATGCTTACCTTAAGGGCGACAGCACAGCTAAAGCAAAATTCTCAAATGGTGGCAAGCTTTCAGCGGACTCAGCTTGGCAAGATTTTGCTTCAAAGAACTAACAAACCACTCCCGAGCTTTTGCTCGGGGGATTTTTATGTCACAAAGAAGGATATTAAATGAACAAGGATTTAACGGTAGGCAAGCCGAGCAAGGTTTTATGGAAATTTTGCTTACCACTTTTCGGTAGCGTAATTTTTCAACAACTTTATAATATTGCAGACAGCTTTGTTGCAGGTAATTTTGTTGGGGAAGACGCTTTAGCGGCAGTTGGCAACAGTTACGAAATCACATTAGTGTTTATTGCATTTGCTTTTGGTTGTAATATTGGTTGCTCGGTTGTTGTTTCAAGTCTTTTTGGTGCTAAAAAATATAACGACCTTAAAACCGCCGTTTATACAACATTTGTTTCAAGTGGTATTTTGTGCCTTTTGTTAATGACAATAGGTTACATATTTGGCGATGGGCTTTTGCACCTTATAAATACACCTGAAAATATAATGTCAGACTCAAAGCTTTATCTTGATATTTATATTTTAGGCTTTCCTTTTGTGCTATTTTATAATGTAGCAACTGGAATTTTCTCAGCACTTGGCGATTCAAAAACTCCGTTTTATTTCTTAATGTGTTCATCTGTTTCAAATATCTTTATGGATATTTTATTTACTACCGCTTTAAGACCAGTGTTTACTCGTGGCGTTGATGGTGTAGCGTGGGCAACATTTATTTGTCAAGGTGTTAGCTGTATTTTAGCGCTCTTTTTCGTGTTCAAACGCTTCAAAAAAATTAAAACAAATGGAAAATGCAAAATTTTCTCGTGGCGTTTGCTTGGCAAAATTTCTGCAATTGCAATACCGAGCATTTTACAGCAAAGCTTTGTGTCAGTTGGTAATATTGTAATTCAAGGTATTATCAATACATTTGGCTCTGGTGTAATTGCAGGTTACTCTGCTTCAATTAAGCTTAACAATTTAGTTATTACTTCGTTTAATACTCTTGGCACAGGTATGTCAAATTACACGGCACAAAATTTAGGTGCTAAAAAGACCGACCGTGTTCACCCTGGCTTTAAGGCAGGTGCAAGGCTTGTAATAATTATTGGTGCAGTTTTCTCATTTTTCTATTTCTTCTTTGGCAAGTACCTTGTAGGAGTTTTCATAAACGAGCAAGGCACAGCAATGACAACTGGTATAAGGATTTTGCAAATTATTTCCCCATTTTATTTTGTTGTTGCAACAAAGCTTATTGCCGACGGCGTACTTCGTGGCGCAGGCAAAATGAAGCAGTTTATGTTTGCAACATTTACAGATTTAATTTTGCGTGTGATTTTTGCTAAAATTTTGTCGGCAACTACACTTGGCGCAACGGGAATTTGGCTTGCTTGGCCAGTCGGCTGGCTCACTGCAACAGCACTTTCAATTATTTTCTATCGAATCTACTTAAAAAAGAATATTAGAACTGAAAAGGCTACTGTTTAAGCAGTAGCCTTTAATATTTGTTTTGTTTTCGGGTAATACTGTAACGGGTGATAATATGAAATCTATTTGGTCGGAAAGCGTAGATTTTACAAGAAAAAAAGCACTAGAATGTGATTTAGAAGTTGACACATTAGTAATTGGTGCGGGGCTTGCAGGAATTTTAACTGCATATAAGCTCAAAGAAAAAGGTGTTGATAGTGTAGTAATTGACTCACACGAAATTTGTAGCGGTCAAACTAAAAATTCAACCGCAAAAATAACAAGTCAGCACGCCAATATTTACAGTAAAATCGAAAAAAATTATAGCAAAGCTTTTGCAAGGCAATATGCCAGTGCAAATGAAATGGCAATTAGTGAATATGAAAAAATAATAAAGCAAAAAAATATTGATTGTGATTTTGAAAAGCGTGATGCTATTCTTTATACTGTAACCGATGCACAAAGCTTAAAGCTCGAAACGGAAGCGGCAAAACGCGCGGGAATAGACTGTTATTTTACAGAAAATGTGAACTTGCCTTTTTATACACGTGGTGCAGAAGTCTTTAGAAATCAAGCACAGTTTAATCCGTTAAAATTTGTGGCAGGATTAGTTCCAGAGCTAAAAATTTATGAAAACACGCGAGCATTAAAAATAGTTGACAATACAGTATTTGCAGAAAAATATAAAATAAAAGCAAAAAATATTGTGGTTGCAACGCACTATCCATTTGTAAATTTTCCTTCAATGTATTTTCTAAAAATGAGTAGTGAAAGAAGCTATGTCCTTGCACTCAAAAATGCAAATTTTACTGGCGACGGAATGTATATCGGCACAGAGGACAGTAGCATTTCTTTAAGGTGGTATAAAGATGTGCTTTTATTTGGCGGAGAGTCGCACAGAACTGGCGTTACACCTAAAAATCCACCATTTAGTGCATTAGAGCAGAAAGCAAGAGAATATTTTCCCGAAAGCAAAATTGTAGCAATGTGGTCGGCACAAGACTGCGTTCCAATTGATGAAATTCCGTATATCGGAAGGTTTGACGGTAAAAATGAGCACATTTTTGTTGCAACAGGTTTTAATAAATGGGGTATTACAACTTCAATGGTTAGCGCTCAAATTATATCCGACAAAATTGTAGGTATAAACAACGAAAATAGCGATGTCTTTTCGCCCAACCGATTTAGTATTTCGGCAAGCACAAAAAATATTATGGAAAATACAGCTGAAACTCTTAAAGGATTTGCTTCGTATTTATCGATTCCAAAAACTGACATTAAAGATGTTAAAATAGGTGTCGGAACAGAGGTGTATTTTGACGGTAAAACCGCCGGTGCTTATAAAGATGCAGATGGGCGTATTTATGTTGTGTCTTTAACCTGCCCACACTTAAAATGCAGACTTAAATGGAATGAAACGACAAAAACTTGGGACTGCCCTTGCCACGGCTCTCGATATAATTACAAAGGCGAGCTAATTGACGGCCCATCACAAACGTCTTCAATTTTAATAGGTATAAAATAAGCCCTCGAAAACGAGGGCTTTCTAAATTTAATTTGATTTATGCTTTAGTTGTTCCAGCTTTGCTTAATGTTAAATTACCGCTTACAGATTCCATTGAAATAACCAACGAGCCATCACCAAAGCGAAGTGCATTGTCAAAATCAGGTGCGATAACGGAGCCTGATACACTTTCTTTTGAAACGGTATAACCAGTTACATCATTAGGTAGTGCGAGTTTAATGTCACCACTTACAGATTCAGTTTCAATTTTTCCTGGAGCAACCGCAAAAGCTAATTCAGCGTTACCGCTTACTGTTTCAAGTTCAAAATATGTTGTGTTAAGATTTTGGGCAGTTACATTTGCAGAAACAACCTCAACACAAAATTCAAAGCACTGAAAATCTTTTGGAAGCTTTAATATTAAACTGTTTGAAGGATAATTTTTAATGCCTGCATGGTAATCACCAGCGTATTCTTTAATCTCTAAAGCTCCGTCTTTGATTTTATATCCTGCAGGGTATTTTTTATTGTTGCTTGTTTCTTCAAAATAGATTTTGTCGCCGTCATAATATTCTATTTTTACGTCGTCACTTACCCATTCAATTTCAATGCCGTTAATACCGTCTGTTGTAATTTCGGCCGAGCCTATAACCTCAGTGTAGGTTTTGTCAGGCACAAAGTTAAATGAAAGTCCTGGCAAATTTAGGCTACCTTTTAAGAATAAAAATACACAAACAATTCCAACAACCATAATTACTGTAACACAAATAATAAGTGTAATTATTATTGGTGCCCAATTTGTCTTTTTAGTATTTGGCTGTGAATTAGCACCGTAAATTTCGTTGTTCATAAACTCTCTCCATTAAATTTTTATATTATAAATATTATGATTAGTTTTCTCGTGTTTGTCAATAATCAGTAATTAAGAAATGTGTTGAAATCTTTTGGGGTATATGTTAAAATTGATTTAGCTTTAACAGTTAATTCTGCATAATAGGAGTTTATTATGAAACAGTACGATTATTTAATTGTCGGTGCAGGTCTTTTTTCTGCGGTTTTCTATAATGAAGCAAAAAAGCATGGCAAAAAGTGCCTTGTAATTGAAAAGAGAAATCACATAGGTGGCAATATTTACTGTGAAAATGTTGAAGGTATTACCGTTCATAAATATGGCGCACACATTTTTCATACAAGCAATAAACGCGTTTGGGATTATGTTAATGAATTTTGTGAATTTAACAATTTTGTCAATTCTCCAGTTTGTAATTACAAAGGCGAAATTTACAATATGCCGTTTAATATGAATACCTTTGCAAGAATGTTTGGTATTAGTAAGCCAAGCGAAGCAAAAGCAGTAATTGACGAGCAAAGAACCGAAATAAAGGGCGAGCCTAAAAACCTTGAAGAACAGGCAATTAGCCTTGTCGGCAGGCAGATTTACGAAAAGCTTATTAAGGGTTACACCGAAAAACAATGGGGTAGAGATTGCAAGGATTTACCATCATTCATTATTAAGCGTTTGCCAGTTCGCTACACCTATGACAACAATTATTTTAACGATAAATACCAAGGAATTCCTGAAAATAGCTACAACGAGTTAATTGAAAAGCTTTTTGATGGTGCAGAAATTCGTACTAATACAGACTTTTTTGAGCAACGCGAAGAATTGATGGCACTTGCTGACAAATGCCTTTTTACAGGTATGATAGACGAATATTTCAATTATTCTCTTGGCAAGCTTCAATATAGAAGCCTTCGTTTTGAAACAGAGCTTTTAGACGAGAAAAATTTTCAAGGTGTTGCGGTTATGAATTTCTCAGAACGCGAAATTCCATATACTCGTATTATTGAGCATAAACACTTTGAATTTGGCAAGCAAGACAAAACGGTTATTACTAAAGAATACCCAAAAGAGTGGCAAGAGGGCGACGAGCCTTATTACCCAGTTAATGATGAGCGAAACAACACCCTTTACAGCCGTTATGAAGAACTTGCTAAAAATGAATCAAATGTTATTTTTGGCGGTAGGCTTGGGCTTTATAAGTATTATGATATGGACAAGTGCATTGAAGCAGCACTTAATATTTGTGATAAAGAGTTTTAATTATGAGTGATGTTAAAATTTCAGTTGTAATGCCAGTTTACAACGTAGAAAAGTTTATAGGCAAATGTATTGACAGCCTTCTTGCACAAACCTTTACTGAGTGGGAGCTTATTGCGGTTGATGACGGCACTCCAGATAGAAGTGGCGAGATTTGTGACGAATACGCTAAAAAAGACAGCCGAATAACTGTAATTCATAAAGAAAATGGCGGTGCTCCGTCAGCAAGAAATACGGCAATTCCAAAGACACGTGGCGAATACCTTTATTTTATGGACTCTGACGACTGGGCAGAGCCTACAATGTTTGAAGATATGTACCGCCTTGCAAAAGAGAATAATGCACAGCTTGTGGTTGCAGGCTATTACATTGACACATTCTTTAGCGATACCGAGTTTTATTCACAAGAGCAAGTGCTTCCGTCAAAGATTTTTGCATCTCAAAAGGAATTTCGTGAATATGCTCATGAAATGTTTGATAAAAACTTGCTTTACACTCCGTGGAATAAGCTTTTTGAAAGAAAATATATAATGGATAATAATATCCGATTTAAGAATACATTTTGGGATGACTTCCCATTTAATTTGGATGTTGTAAGAGATGTTGAGCGTGTTGTATTAACAGATGGCAAGTATTACCACTTTATGCGTGCCCGTGCAGATAGCGAAACGGCAAAATACAGAAGTGATATGTACGAAAAGCGTGAAGAAGAACACGAATGGATGCTTTCACTTTATGAGCATTGGGGTGTAAATTCGCCTGAAAGTCAAGAAATGCTTTATCGCCGATATATTGAGCGTGTAATTGGATGCGTTGAAAATGTTACAAATTCTGCTTGCACATTAAGTTCAAAAGAAAAGAACGAGCAAATTAGTAAAATGATCAATTCAACAACAACACGAACTGCACTTAAAGTTGCAAAGCCTCGTTCAATTGTTATGAAGCTTATGCTAATTCCAGTTAAAATGAAAAGCACATTATTAACAAAACTTGAGGGAACAGTTATTTCAAAGGTTAAGTCAGGTAATGTTGAACTTTTTGCAAAGCTCAAAGCAAATAGGTAATAAACAGAAAAAATAAAACTCCTACGTTTTTAAGTAGGAGTTTTTTGTTGCCTATTAGTAAAGGAATTGACCAATTGTTTCTTCTGCCCAAGAGTATTTTGGAAGATATGTTGTGGGGTCAATGCCGTCTGTTTGACCATTTAAGTAGTCAAAATAATCACATTTAATTTTTGATGTATCAATTAAATGCTGTGAACCGGCTTTGACAAGTATTTCTTCTGCACCCACTGCTTTTAATGATTTGGTTAAATCACTAAACAAGTTCCAAAGATATTGCATATTCTTTTTGTCATCATCAAAGCTGTCTTCCCAAAGAATTGTGCAAATTTCTTTTGAGGTCATTCCCATTCCATTTTTATTAACAAGTAAAGCAAAAAGCTCACGAGTTTTAGCTCTTGAAAAGCTAACATTGTTGCCGTCGGCATCAGTAACCTCAAAGCCACCAAAGCAACGAACAGTTAAAAGTGGTTTGTTTTCATTTCTGCCGAATAGGTGGTCAATTTCACGCTGAACATATTCGGGCTTAATAGGCTTCAAAAGAAAGCCGTCAGCGTGGTGCTTAAAAGCTTCAAAGGCGTGCTCTTGGTAACCAGTACAGAAAATTATGTAACAATTCGGATTTATTTCGCGAAGTCTTGAAGAAAGCTCTAAACCGCCCATACCACGCATATTTACATCAAGAAAAGCAATGTCAAAAGTGTTATTGGTTGCCCATTCAAGAGCTGATTTGCAGTTAGGAAAGCTTTGCGTTTCTGTAATATCGTTTGATGCACTTACAGAGTCAGTTAAAGTTTTAAGCGCCCAAGCTTCATCATCTACTGTAATAGCTATCATTTTGCTTCCTCCTTAGGTAATTTAATTAAAATGGTTGTACCTTTGTCAATTACGCTATCAATTTCAAGAGTGCCGTGTGACATAATTTTAATTCTGTCTTTAACATTTGAAAGACCAATGTGGGCACGGTCGTTTTTGAACTGATGTGAAATAGGGTTGTTTATATCAAATCCAACGCCATTATCAACAATACTAATGTAGTTATACGCGTCATCTTCATAGGTTGATACAGTAATTTTTCCACCTTCTTCAAGTGGCATAAGTCCGTGGCGAACAGCATTTTCAATTAAAGGTTGAAGTGTAAGATACGGAATTTTGAAATCAACACATTCAATGTTGTATTCAATGGTCATATCTGGCCAGCGAGCAAGAGAAATATCGGTATAGTTCTTGGCATGCTCTAAATCCATGCTGAAATCAACAGGAACATTTACAGAAATATTGCTAAAGCTTTGCTGTAAATATCTTATAAAGGTGTTCATAATTCTGTCGGCATCATCAATATTCATATGGTAAAGGCCTTGAATAGTAAGAAGCGTGTTTGAAATAAAATGAGGATGTATTTTTGACATCATAAGACTAACCTTTGTTTCAGAAAGCTGTTCCTTTTGCCTTGCGACCTCTTTTTCTTTTTCAATTAAGCGTTCAGATTTGTCAACTTCGTGTACTACAAAAAGCAAAAGAGTGGTTATTGCACTTGTCATATTTGTAAGAGATAAGCCATAAACAAAGGTTTGAACAATCGTAGCTATAAGTGGTAAAAGCAAATATATCAAAAGTGCAGAAAAATTAGCTTTGCTTAAATTTTTTCTGTATTTAATAATTAGTGCTGTTGTGAAAGCAATTGAGATAATTGGAATTAACATATTAAGCCAATAAAAGTCGGCTCTATGATAAAGGTTTTTCTCATCAAAATTATAAAAGAAGTTTTTAATGAATAATGAAATGACAAGTAAAATAATGCCAAACGAATTAAGTGCAGTTACAAATTTAATCCAAAGGTGTTTTTTATGGCTTTCAATACCCACAATTGTTGCAGAAATGTAGTGAATAAGCCAAATGCACATCATATAGTTTGCAAAGAAAACCAAGAAATTGCTAATTCTTACAATGTAAAAACCAGCAGTTGTAATATTTCCTCTAAAACCAATGGCAAAAGCGTCACTTGTTAATTGTAATGCTTCTGTAATAAGGGCATACATAAGGAAACGGCTTCTTATAATCTCGCCTTTTCTTGTTGCGAAAACAATAAATCCGCACATAAGGCAGAAAAGCGCACCCCAAACCTCAAAGGGTATTTGAATTATTGATGGACTTAACATATTTTGCCTCCACATATTAATTGATTTCAGTATAACACAAAAAAACAGCAATTACCATAACATTTTTTGTTAGGCTTTTGTTAGGGGTGGAAGTATATATTGATAATCACAACAGAACAAGAGGTTTTAATATGCTACAAACAATGAAAAAAGAAAAAAGTTTTTTGTTAGGTGCAATTTTGCTTTTGTTTGGAATTTTATTAATAGTAAGCTCGCTATTATCAATGTATATACCAAATGATTTAGAAGGCAAATGTGTTGCAACAGTAACAAAGGTTTCAACAAGCGAGCAAATGATTGAAAGTAAAAGTGTTCCACAAACAGTTTATAAAACGTATATTAGTTATGTAGTTGATGGCGTTTCATATGAAGATGTTGAAGCAGTTACATCAACCAGTGCTGTAAACGTAGGGGATACGATACAAGTTGCTTATAATACAGATAATCCGTATGAGGTAACACCAGCGACAGATATTATGACGATTGCCATAAGGGTAGGCGGTTATGTAATGTTGTTTTTAGGCTTGTTAATATCAATGGATTATTTTTTAGAAAAAAATGTCGAATCTTGTTAGGTTTTTGTTAGGGACTATATGATAGTATGTTGTCATAACAAATACAGATTCAAAGCGTTAGAACAAATGCAAAACTTTTTTCGGAGGAAACATTATGAACAGAGAAAAGAAATCAAATAAAATTATTAGTGTGATTCTTTCAGTTTTAATGGTTGTTACCATGTTCCCTGCAATGGCTATTACAAGCGTTGCAGAAAACAATATTGAAGACAACGGCTTCACAAAACCAGTTACAACAGCTGGCGGTTGGGAGCACGAATTAGACAAAGGCTATACTGACGGTCATGGTACACATTATGTATCAATGAAAATGGATAAAACCGAATTCACTTTCATGCAGACTAAAGAGAATGAAAAGTTCGAACTTTCAACTTTATTCTCAGCAATGAAGAATGATGGTATTAACTACGCAGTTATTTCATCAGTTGGCGAAACACATAACGGCTATTATCCATTAACTACTGCTTGGAGTGCTCGTAAAGACCTTAACAGTAAAAATACTTCTGATTCTCCTGCTGGTTGTGGTCTTCCTGGTTCAATTTCACAGGGTTACAAAAAGCAGCTCGCACAGAATAAGCTTTATTGGGATTATACAATTACTTTCCAGGGTAAAGGCGAAGCTGAATATACAACAGATATTCTTATCGATTATAAAGCAGGCCCTTACTCAATGAATACAAAAGAAGTT
>JAZUGZ010000170.1:0-4186 GCA_045641425.1 Candidatus Fimenecus sp. | reverse complement strand
TAAACTTATAAGGGTTAATAAATGACTAACCGAAAGAGGTGACAATTCGTGAAAGACGGAATTCATCCAAACTATGAAACCACTACCGTAAAGTGCGCTTGCGGTGCTACATTTGAAACTCGTTCAACAAAGGCTGACCTTAAAGTTGATATTTGCTCAAATTGCCACCCATTCTTTACAGGTAAGCAGAAGCTCGTTGACACAGGCGGTCGTGTTGATCG
This sequence comes from Candidatus Fimenecus sp., assembly GCA_045641425.1. Classification (GTDB taxonomy): domain Bacteria; phylum Bacillota; class Clostridia; order Oscillospirales; family Acutalibacteraceae; genus Fimenecus. Next base: position 3,965 of record JAZUGZ010000170.1, on the reverse strand, counting down.
TTTCAACAAGCGTTACAATCTTGAATCTAAATAACAAACTTGGTGGTACAATTTGTGCCACCTTTTGTTTTTTCGGAGGACTTATGGAGTATAAAACGGTTAAAGCTTTTGGCGTTGACGAATACACAGTTAAACATTCTCGTTTCATTGGTTATGCAAAACCAGTCACAACTAAAGAAGAAGCTGAAAGCTTTATTGCCGAGATTAAGTCAAAGCATTGGGATGCAAAACACAATGTTTTTGCATATATTCTTCGTGATGGTAATGTTAAGCGTTATTCTGACGATGGCGAACCACAGGGCACAGCAGGTGTACCTGTTTTAAGTGTTCTCGAAAAAGAAGAAGTACAAGATGTTTGTGTTGTAGTAACTCGTTACTTTGGCGGAATACTTCTTGGCGGTGGTGGGCTTGTTCGTGCTTATTCACATACCGCTAAAATTGGTCTTGATTCTGCAAAAATTATCACAATGGCAAAAGCAAAAGAACTTTCAGTGACTTGTGATTATACATTTTATGGCAAACTGGAAGCATTTCTTCGTTCAGAAGAAGTTGTAATTCTTGATAGTAGCTTTGCCGATAGTGTTACAGTAACTTTTAGAGTTAAGGACGAAAATTATCCCATACTCTGTGCTAAACTTACAGATATTAGCAATGGAAAAATTGAGCCGACAGTTTTGTCAGAAAATTTTTATGAATTTTGAAAATAAAAAAAGTAATTTGTACTTTTTTGTTATATAAATATATTAGAGAGTAAAAAGGAGGCGGGAAAATGACTGTTCGTGAAAAACTTGAAAACAATGAAAAACTTATTCTTTCAGAAAAGGCTTGTTTAGCTACCGAAACAAAGGGTAGGGAAACTTTTGAAGAAAAATGCCCACTTAGAACAGATTTCCAACGAGATAGAGATAGAATTATCCACTCAAACTCATTCCGCCGACTTAAACACAAAACTCAGGTGTTTTTGTCACCACTTGGCGACCATTACAGAACTCGCCTTACCCACACTTTAGAGGTAGCACAAATTGCCCGTACAATTTCAAATGGCCTTTCATTAAATTCCGATTTAACTGAAGCTATTGCTCTTGGTCACGACCTTGGTCACACTCCATTTGGTCACGCTGGCGAGCGTGCTCTTAATGAAGTTTTTCCAGGCGGCTTTCGCCATTATGACCAAAGCCTTAGAGTAGTTGAAAAACTTGAAAAGGGTGGCAAAGGCTTAAATCTTACATACGAAGTTCGTGATGGTATTGTTTGTCACACAAAGGGCAAGGAAGCAGATACCCTTGAAGGCAGAATTGTAAAACTTGCCGACAAAATTGCTTATATTAACCACGACATTGACGATGCTATTCGTGGTGGAATTATGACTGAAGAAGATATTCCACTTACAATTCGTCTTGCTCTTGGTACTACTAAGTCAGAGCGAATCAATACACTTGTTAAAAATTGTATTGAAAACAGCGTTGACGATATTTGTTTTTCTGAAGAAATCGAAGTTCCATTTTGGGAGCTTCATAAGCTTATGTTTAGCCTTGTTTATACAAACCCTACTTGTAAGGGCGAAGAAACAAAGGCTATGGATATTATTGTTCGTCTTTACGAATATTTTGTTAAGAACAGCAATAAGATTCCGTCTGCATATTCATTTATAATTGAAAACGAAGGTGTTGAACGTGCCGTTTGTGATTATATTGCAGGTATGAGTGACCGTTATCTTTTGTCTGTTTATCAAGATATATTTATTCCAGACTCTTGGGTAGATATGGGAATGGGGGATTTTTAATGGCTATCAGTGACGATTATATTGAAGAACTACGCCGCCGAGCAGACATTGAAACTGTCATTTCCTCCTATGTTAACATTAAACGAAATGGTAAAATAAGTAGGGGACTTTGCCCATTTCACGGCGAAAAAACTCCTTCATTTACTGTTTATCCTGATACACAGTCTTTTTATTGCTTCGGCTGTGGCGAGGGTGGCGACGTAATAAGCTTTATACGTTCTGCTGAAAATCTTGATTATATTGATGCTATTAAGTTTTTGGCTGACAAAGTTGGTATGGATTTACCGGAAGATAATTCTTATGACTCAACTCTTTCAAAGCATAGGCTTAGAATGTATGAAGCTAATAGGGAAGCCGCAAGGTTTTACAGTAAACAGCTTTTTTCACAAAATGGTAGGGCTGCCGTTGAATATTGCCAAGAGCGTAGGCTTTCAAGAGAAACTGTTATTAAATTCGGTATTGGTTATGCACCGGACAGTTGGACAAGCCTTAAAGAATATATGAATTCAAAAGGCTTTACAGATGTTGAACTTTTTGAAGCAAACCTTCTTAAAAGGTCACAAAAGACAGGTCGTTATTACGATAACTTTAGACATCGTCTTGTTTTCCCAATAATTGACCTTCGCGGTAATGTTCTCGGCTTTAGTGGTCGTAGGCTTCGCGAAGAAGATAAAGGCAAATATGTTAATACATCAGATACTTTGGTTTATAAAAAGGGTAATGAGGTTTTTGCACTTAACTTTGCTCATAAATCAGGTAAAGAAAACTTAATTCTTTGCGAGGGCAATATTGACGTTGTAATGCTTCATCAAGCTGGGTTTACTAATGCTGTTGCAGCACTTGGTACCGCGTTAACTCAAGAACAGGCACATTTAATGTCACGCTATGCTTCCGAAGTTTATCTTTGCTATGACAATGACGAAGCTGGTGTAAAAGCAACTAATAGAGCGTTACAAGTCTTTTCAAAAACAAATGTGAAAATTCGTGTGCTTAAGCTTTCAGGCGGTAAAGACCCAGACGAAATTATTAAGAAATATGGTGTTGAACGCTTTAAGTCTATAATTGATGGTGCGGCTAATGAAATTGAGTTTAAGCTTTTAGCAGTTCGTGAACAGTTAGACTTAAGCACTGATGATGGCAAACGCCGTTATCTTCGTGCGGCTGTTCCAATTCTTGCAGAGCTAAGTCCTATTGAACTTGACATTTATGCTTCAAGACTTGCAAGTGAGCTTTCAGTTGTTAAATCAGCAATTGTTAATGAAGTAAAGCGTGTTAGTAAATCGACTCAAGTTGCACGTAAGAAAAAGGAGTTAACATCAGTAATAAAAAATGCTGATGTACTTGATAAATTAAATCCTGAACGTTCAAAATATTACAGAGCCGCTAAGGCGGAAGAAACTCTTATCGCCATTGTTATGGCAAACCCAGAGCTAATTAAATTTGCTGACAAAAAAATTACTCCTGAAGATTTCGTCACAGATTTCAACGGAAGAATTTACAAAACAGTTGCAGATAGGCTTCGCGAGGGTAAACATACAGAGATTTCTTTTCTTTATGGCGATTTAATTGAGGATGAAATTAAAGCAGTTGCGAAAATACAAACTGTTTCACAAACGCTTAATAACACACAGGATGAATGTGATGATTGCATAAAAATCATCATTGAAGAGAAGAATAAGAAAAATAATTCGGCTGTGGGTACAGAAAATATCAGCGATGATGATTTCTTAAGCTTCTTTAAGAATAATACATAAGGGTGGAAGAATATGGAAAATCTTGACAAGAAAACCGCTATTAAAGCTCTTGTTGAAAAGGGCAAAACAGTTGGTAAACTTACAACGCAGGAAATTGATACTGCAATTATTGAGCTTGACATTGAAATGGACGAGCTTGACAAGCTCTATGAAATTATTGAGCAAAACAATATTGAAATCATAGACGACCTTGGCGATATGGCAAGAGATGCAATCACAAACGAAACAGACCTTGCAAAGTCTGATGATGGCGGTGCAAACGAAAACAAAACTCTTGCTATGGACGACCCAGTTCGTGTTTATCTTAAAGAAATTGGTCGTGTGCCACTTCTTTCAACTGAGGAAGAGCAGGTTCTTGCTATGAGAATTGCTGAAGATGACCCAGATGCTAAAAAAAGACTTGCAGAAGCTAACCTTCGTCTTGTTGT
>JAZUGZ010000169.1:0-3872 GCA_045641425.1 Candidatus Fimenecus sp. | reverse complement strand
AACGGGGAGAATACAACAACCTTGTCGCCAGGATTAGTTATGCTCATCATAGTTGCCATCATAGCTTCTGTGCTACCACAGGTCACGACAATTTCACTATTAGGGTCAATTGATATTCCAGAAAAATGAGTATATTTGCTTGCTACTGCTTCTCTAAAATTTTGTGCACCCCAAGTAATAGCATACTGGTGTGGTCCTTTAGATGCAACCTCTGCTAAACGATTAGTTATTTCTATCGGAGGGTCAAAATCAGGAAAGCCTTGTGATAAATTGATTGCATTATATTCATTTGATATTCTTGTCATTCGCCTAATTACAGACTCCGAAAACGCTTCTGTTCTTACACTTAATTTTTGCAATTCATATTCCCCTTGTTATGTAATGTTTTTGTTTATTATAGCACTAAAATCTACAAAAATCCAGTAAATTAAACATGCGTTAAATCCTTTATTACCTCGCCTGCTATTATTAGTCCTACAACACTCGGAACAAAGGCTGTGCTACCAGGAATATCTCTACGCTCGGTGCATTTATGCTTTGCTCCAGGTGGGCAAATACAATGTGTTCGGCAACTAATTGACATATTCTCAATAGGTCTTATTGGTTGCTCTTCAGAATATACAACCTTTAGTTTTTTTACTCCTCGCTTTTTCATTTCTCTTCTCATTACACGAGCAAGTGGATCAACTCTTGTTTTGTAAATATCGGCAACCCTAAAAGCACTTGGGTCAAGCTTATTACCTGCACCCATTGATGAAATAATAGGAACATTCTTTTCTTTAGCTTTCATTACAAGCTCAATTTTTGCTGTAACTGTATCAACAGCATCTACAATGTAATCATACTCATCAAAGGGAAATTCATATGCATTTTCTGGAAGCAAAAAGCATTTATGAATAGTAATATCTGCATCAGGATTTATCTCTAACATTCGCTCTTTCATTACTTCTGCCTTGTATTTGCCAACTGTTTTGCGAGTTGCTATGATTTGACGGTTAAGGTTTGTTAAACACACTTGGTCATCATCTATTAAATCAAAATGATAAACACCACTTCTAACTAATGCTTCACAAACATAACCACCAACACCGCCAATTCCAAATATTGCAACCTTGGAGTTTTGTAGTTTATCCATCGCATCTTTGCCAAACAACAGTTCTGTTCTTGAAAATTGATTTAACATTTTTACCTCTATATTAACTCTTTTTGAGCGTTAATTTCATCCTCAGTTGCAGCCATTGCTTCAAGGGTTCTACTTAATAATTCGTCAAGCTCCCATCCAAGTTGCTCTGCACCACGCTCAATTACTTCTCTTGAGCAGCCAACTGCAAAACCCTTGCTTTTGTACTTCTTTTTAAGGGATTTTAATTCCATATCCTTTGTGCTTTTTGATGGTCGCATAAGTGATGCTGACCAAATTAGTCCCGTTAATTCATCCACAGCAAATAAAACTTTTTCCATTTCGTGCTGTGGCTCAACATCAAGTGTAGTTCCATTACCTATTGTTATACCGAAGCCGTGTGAGCAAACAGCATGGATAACCTCATCACTTACGTTTGCATTTTTCAAAAGCTCTTGGGCTCTTAAGCAGTGTTCGTCTGGATACTCCTCAAAATCAATGTCGTGTAAAAGGCCGACTATCCCCCAAAATTCTTCATCTGCCCCATAGCCTAACTCTTTTGCAAACCATTTCATTACACTTTCAACGGTTAGTCCGTGGTAAATGTGAAAAGGCTCCTTGTTATGCTTCTTAAGTAGTAATAGTGCATCAGCACGAGTGATATTTGCGTCCATATTAAAATTCCTTTCTTTTATATTATATTAAATTTTATTAAAGCATCAAAGATTGCATTTGCCAAAGCCTTATGTCCTTTTTCTGTAAGATGTTCTTGATCAATTTCACTTGGGAGTGCGAAGTCCGCAGCATTTATAATATTGATACCCTTTGATTTTGCCACCTTTTGATATTCGTTAAACAGCTGGTGAGAAACAGTAACAGAAGTCCTATCAAATTCTGGGTCATATTCTTTCTGCCAAACCTTGTCGCCAAGGCAAATTGGAGATACCAAAAGAATATTTTTAGCAGGTATGTACTTTAGTAGTTCATCAATGCAAAGTCCTACTCCCTTTGCTATTTTATACGGATTAGAGTGGTAAAATGATTTACAGTCATTTGTACCTAACATTATAACTGCCGCATCAGGAAAACTTGATTCCAAAATCTCCGGCAATGATTTTAGACCGTTTCTATTTTCACGATAAGCATCTTCATAAATAGTTGTTCTACCACAAAGACCCTCTTCAATAACTCTAACATTATTTAATTTTTCATCTAGAATACTTGTCCACCTAATACCCCAAGAATATCTATTATGAGTTTTTGGAATTAGGCCCCAAGTATTTGAGTCGCCAAAGCATAATAGCTGTTTCAAGAAGCATCACCCTTAAAAATTAGTCTGTAAAAATAAAGTTGGAAGGTATATAGGAGCAATACTACGATTGTTTACCCTCATTTTCTTGCTCCTACCTAAAAAATACCGAGAAACTCGAATAAGTCTCCCGGCAAAAAGCGAACTATTGGCAATCTAAAACACTAGTTTTGATTTACCTTAAGTTTGGAGAACGAATCCGAATAATTAGCATAACAAGCCTTGCACATACTTAAGCTTTGCATGCACATTTCATACATCATAATAGTATTTATAGTGTGGAATCTTTTCATGATTTAGTTCTCCTTTCAAACATTTACCTACCAATTAGGTTGGTAGAATTATAACACCATTTACCTGCTAGGTCAATAGGATTTGGAAAAATTTTCAAAAGTTCTTTTTAGACATATCGGACGAGTAATCATCGTTCCCAACGATAAAAGCCTCCCGTTTGGGAGGCTTTTTCTTTGTTTAAGCGAAGAATTTGTTACGCCTTAGGGTAAAATTTTCATAAACTATTCAGCACTTTTAAGTGATTCAACCATATCAATTTTCTTGTTTTTCTTTGCGACCATAAGGCTTACAATTAGTGAAACTCCGAAAATCAATATAACACTTATTATGAAGCTGAATGGTGATACATAAGTTGTAAGTTCATATTCGCTTGCGAGTGCCTTTATCAAGTAGTCAAGTAATGCTACGCCACTTGGAAGTCCGAGAACAAGACCTATTACAGAACTCCAAAGATTTTGACCTATTAGTATTCTGCCAATTTTCGTGTCCTTAAAGCCGACTACTTTTAGAGTTGCCATTTCTCTATATCTTTCAGTATAGCTCATTACACCAAGATTATAAAGAACAACTACGCCCAGAAGCAAAGCACCTAAAACCAAAATATAAACCATTATATCCATAATTTCCATAAATGAGTCAAAGGAAGAGATTATCATTTGCTTTGACTGTACTGTTTTAATGGCTGAAGATTGTTTTATATCCACTTTTTCTGTTTTAGTATAAACAGAGTCAGGAGAAAATTTTATGTTTTTCTCTTTAGCATATTGGGGAGAAATAACAATATTCTCTGTCATACTGTGAGAAATGCCAATTATTTTAAGCTCATATTTTTCATCAGAACCGAACGGACTTACTGTAACAGAATCACCTATCTTCACGCCAAATTCATCAGAGAGTCTTGTACAGATATATGCACCATTATCTTGAAGTTTTACAATTTCATCATTATTGCCCAAAAGGTTTAAGTAGCCATTTGAGTTTTGGTAAATGTCAAGAGCTATGGTCTTGTCTTTAAACTGAACGCTAATACTATTGCTCCAGTCACCGTTATATTTTTCAATAATCTCGTTTTTCTCTTCATCAGTTGCTGTTTCAGAAAAATAAATTCTTGAAGCATAATTTAATGCACCATTATAGTAAAGGTCAATA
>JAZUGZ010000168.1:0-4377 GCA_045641425.1 Candidatus Fimenecus sp. | reverse complement strand
AATGTACGTTTCCTTATTGGCAAGATTTCTGAGGATTATTTCTTTAATGTTGATTTTCTTTCAGTTGCAAATAAGATTTCTATTTACTTAAAGCCATCTTTAAATTATTTAAAGAGAAACGGTAGTTTATCTACATCATACTTTGAAAATTTCTTTGAAACAGTTCTCGAAATGGACGATTACGCTTTAGCCTTTGTTGAAAAGCTCAAGGGAACAAGGTATGAAGAGCAAATTGCTGGTCAGAGAGAAAGCTTGCTTTACAGAAATCTTCTTATTTACTCAATAAATGTTATGGGAGATAAAAAGACTTCATACAAAGAACGCAAAAGGAAATGTCGTGCTCTTTTTGAGAATGAACGATTCCAAGATGCACTCAAAACAAGCATCTCAATGCCATTCTTTGAGGGTAAAAGAAAAAGACAGTATTTTGAAGTTTCACTTTGGTTCATTAAACGAAAAATGTATGGAATAACCTGTCTTTTAGCATATATCGCATCAATAGTTAATGCTGTTTAATACGAGGAAAAGTAATGAGAGTTGTTATTGTATCGAACTCTGTTTGGAGTAATGAAAATAGTTTCGGAAATTCCTTTACAAATATTTTTGAGGGTATTGAAGATTTAGAAATAGCAAATGTGGCTTGTAAAATGGGTAAGCCTGATAGCAATATTGTTTCAAGGAGTTTTCAAATTACAGAAAAATCACTAATTAAAAATTTGCTTAAGGGAACACCATCAGGTAAAGAAATTCCACCTAAAACACAAGAAGAACAAAAAGAAATTAAAGATGATTTAGAAGAAAAAACAGCAAAATATTACAAAATGCATAAAAATCAACTCACAATGTGGGCAAGAGCTTTAATTTGGAAAATTTGCCGTTGGAAAACTCCTGAGCTCATTGAATTCCTTGATGACTTTAAGCCAGAAATGGTATTTATTCCAATTTACTATTCTCATTACATTCACGATATAAACTTTTTCATTATGAAGAGATATAACATTCCATGTGTGGGTTATATTTCTGATGACAATTACAGCTTAAGACAATTCTCACTTTCGCCTTTGTACTGGCTTGACAGATTTATGGTAAGACCAAAAATCGCAAGAGTATTTAAAAAGTGTGATACAGTTTATGTAATTTCTGAAATTCAAAGAAGAGAATACGCAAAGCTCTTTGGCGACAAGTTTAAGGTGCTTACAAAATGTGGCGATTTTTCTGATGAGAAATTACCTGCACTTTTAGAACATAATGAGCCAATTAAATTCTTATATACAGGCAACCTAAGCTGTGGTCGAGCTGATTCTTTGGCTGCACTTAGCAGAGCTATAAACAAGGTTAACAATGGAGAGCTTAAATTTAAGCTTGATATTTATTCTAACACTCCAATAAGTGAAAAAGAAAAGAACGAACTTGATTTCCACGAGGGCTGTTCTATGAATCTACCAATTTCATTTAACGAGGTTATTAAATTACAGAGCGAAGCCGATGTTTTAGTTCATGTTGAGGGCTTTAAATGGAAGGACCGCTTGACAGTTCATCAATCATTTTCAACAAAGATAGTTGACTATCTTATGAGAAGAAAATGCATTATGGCAATAGGCAAGGATGATTGTGCATCAATTTCATATTTTATTGATAACGATGCAGGTCTTGTTTGTCAAAGTGAAGAGGAAATTGAAAATTCACTTAGAAAAATTCTTGAAAACAAAGCAATTCTTGATGAATATGCTGACAAGGCTTGGAATTCTGGCAAGAAAAATCATTCCGCACAGAAAACAAAGGCTGATTTGAAATCAGATTTAGACAGAGTATATAAACAAAGCAAAAATGCTTAAAATTAGGAGCAGATAATGAATATTTTGATTACTGGTGCAAGCGGATTCATGGGTTCGAATTTAATTGCAAATCTTCAAAATTTAACAGACGATAGAAGCATCAAGGTTGATGAAATTATGGAGTTCAACATTGACACTCCAGAGGAAAAGCTTGACGAGTTTTGTAAGAAGGCTGATTTCGTATTCAACTTTGCTGGTGTTATGCGACCAAAGGATGATTCGGAATTTGAAAAGGACAATCACGGCTTTGCAGATTCACTTTTGAACACCTTGAAAAAGTATAACAACACTTGCCCAGTTATGCTTGCAAGCTCAACTCAAGCTGCTCTAGTTGGCAGATTTAAAGATTCGCTTTATGGCAAAACAAAGCTTGCAGCGGAAAATCTTATGTTTGATTATGCTGAAAAAACAGGGGCTAAGGTTCTTGTTTATAGATTTACAAATGCCTTTGGTAAATGGGGTAAGCCAAATTACAATTCAGCAATCGCAACATTTTGTCATAATATTGCAAGAGATTTACCGATAACTGTTAATGACAGAAAAACCGAGCTTGAGCTTGTACATATTGACGATATTGTCAATGAAATGCTTGATGCACTTGAGGGTAAGGAGCATAGATGTGATTATGATGGACTCCAAAGAACACCAAACGAAAATGGTAAATTCACTTTTGTCCCAGTAACACATAAAGCAACCCTTGGTGAGATTGTAGATTTGCTCTATTCCTTCCGTGAGCATCATGACAATTTTGAAATTCCAAGCTTTGAAAAGGGCTCATTTGAGTCAAAGCTTTTTAGCACATATACTTCTTTCTTACCTCAAGAAAGAATGGTAAGCAAATATAAGGTTAACGAAGACAATAGAGGTAGCTTTACTGAATTGTTCAAGTTCCAAGACTTCGGACAATTTAGTGTAAATATAAGTAAGCCGGGCATAACAAAGGGTCAGCATTGGCACAACTCAAAATGGGAGCTATTCATTGTTGTTTCGGGCCACGGACTTATTCAAGAAAGAAAAATCGGTAGTGATGAGGTTATTGAGTTCGAGGTAACTGGCGAAGAAATGAAACCGATTTATATGATTCCTGGATATACACACAACATTATAAATTTGAGCGATAGTGAAAATTTAGTAACTGTTATGTGGGCAAATGAACAATTTGACCAAAATCATCCGGATACATTTGGCGAAGCGGTTGTGAAGGCTTAAGAGGTGATGACTTGAAGGTATTACAGATTAACGCTATCTATAAAAATGGTAGTACAGGTCGAACAATGTGGGAATTACATAATTTTCTCACAGAAAATGAAATTGAATCTTACATAGCGTCTCCAAAGCCTCAAGGTCAAGATGAGTGCTATATGATAGGCGATAAGCTTGATTGGAAAAAGCACGCACTTTATTCAAGAGTATTTGGATTGCAGGGGTATTATTCAAAGGCTTCTACGAAGCAGTTAATTGAGCATATAAAAAAGATTTCTCCCGATGTTGTTCATCTCAGAAATCTTCACGCAAATTATATTAACTTAAAGGATTTGTTTTCCTATCTTTCTAAAAATGATATTCCGACAGTTTTAACCTTACACGATTGTTGGTTTTATACTGGCAAATGCGCTCATTACACAGTTGCTGGTTGTGATAAATGGAAAACAGGCTGTAATAATTGCATAAAGCTTAAAACGGATAACAGAAGTTGGTTCTTTGATAGAACTAAAAAAATGTATGATGACAAAAAAGCATACTATGAGAGTATTCCAAGACTTGCGGTTGTAGGTGTTTCAGATTGGATAACAAATGAAGCAAGGCAGTCAATTTTAAGTAGTGCAAAAATCATTAAAAGAGTATATAACTGGATAGATTTAAACACATTTTCTCCCTCAAACGATGCACTTAAGAAAAAGTCAGAGCTAGGCTTAGACGGTAAATATGTAATCTTAGGTGTTGCAAGCATTTGGAGTGATAAGAAGGGCTTAGACACCTTCTTAGAGCTTTCAAAGAGCCTAGAGAGTGATGAAAAAATTGTTCTTGTGGGCAATTTGGGAATGGAAAATTTACCAGATAATATAATAAATATTCCAAGCACAAATGATGTTAAGGAGTTAGTTGATATTTATTCAATGGCAGACATTTTCTTACAGCTTTCACCTGAAGAGTCATTTGGTAAGGTGGTTGCAGAATCACTTGCTTGCGGAACTCCGGTTGTAACAATAAATTCAACAGCAAATGCAGAGCTTGCAAACGAAAGCTGTGGCAAGGTTGTTGAAAAGGATAATGCTGACGAGCTGTTGATTGCATTTAGAGAGATTAAGCAAAATGGCAAGGCTGCATATTCAGAAAATTGCAGAAAATTTGCCGAAGAAAATTTCTCACTTGCTAAAAATGCTGGGCAGTATGTTGAAATTTATAAATCTATTAGTAGTAAATAATTATTTATATAAAGAGGTTAAAGTATGAGTATCTACGAAAAGCTTGTAAATCACGAAGAAAAATTATCACTCATCGGCTTAGGCTATGTTGGTATGCCTATTGCTGTTGCTTTTGC
>JAZUGZ010000167.1:0-3527 GCA_045641425.1 Candidatus Fimenecus sp. | reverse complement strand
ATTTTTAAGCCACTCGCATGCCTTTGGGTTTGTAAGGTCAACTATTGCCGCCGGGAAAGTTGTAATAGTAACATAATAGTCATTACCCTCTTTATTTTTAACAAGGTAGCCTTTTTCACTTGCTTCTTTGTAAAGTGGCTTTTCAACTGCTAAAAATGTGTTGCAATAACCGAGAACTTTAATTCCTTTTTCATTAAGCTCTTTGATTTTTTCAGGGAGTTCTGGATATAACTCTGCATCGTGTTCCCAGTTCCAAAAAAGCTGTTTACCAACTGCGGTAACTCGTCTGCCCTCCCAGTCTTGAATCCAAACACCTGCAACAGCCATATTATGAGAAAGAGCGTTTTCTGTCTTTCGCATCATAATATCAGTGCCACCTTGAACACCGAGTATTTCGCCGTTATATACCCAGTCCGGAAGCTCCGGCTGTCGGCCTAATACCAAAGACAAATCTGAAATAACTTCTTCAAATGTATCTCCGAAGCCTAAACAGAAATCAGCAATTTCGTCAATGGTAATTAAATGGCAATTAAGCTCTCTAAAATCAAACTCTGCACGAGCAGTTCCAAATGAATGGAAATAATACTTTCTTGAGCTTAAAAAAGTTGGTTGAGCATAATAAGTTTCGTAGTTTGAGAATTTTTGCTTGTGAGTGCTATCTCTAAATCCGAAAACTTGTTTTACAAGCTTTTTGCCAACCTGCAAAGCATTTATATGCTCGGCAACAAAGCAATTTACCTTTTTACCTCTTAAATTAAATTCAGAGAAAATCTCGCCAGTTCCGTAAACATACTCTTTGCTTTCTGCTGGGAGTTTTATGTAAAGTCGGTTGTATTTTTCGAAGCCGTCAATATGCACATTCAAGTTTTTCTCACGATTTATTGTGATTTTGAATTCGCCCTCGTCTGCTTTTGCTAAAAGTACGCCATCAATAAGTTCAACTGAATTAAGCTTTACCGGAATTGGTCTTGAAGCTGTTTCTTTAATCTTAAAGCTGCCGTGGCTCATTTTATATTCATTTTTGCCAAAGCCAACACAAACTGGCTTATCGCCAACATTAAAATCAAAAATCGGCTTGTCGTTTTTAAGTAATGCAACACCATTTTGGGTTTGTTTGAAATAAAGCATTTTATCCCCCACTTTATTTAATTAACTCTTTTAATTAATTATATTATAATAGTAAATTAAAGTCAATAAGGCAAAAGAAAAAGTCTAACAAATCCTTTGAAATGTTAGACTTTAATTTTATACTTCTTTACACAAAAATATTATTCATCATATTGAAATGGATATTCTACATCTGTTCCATTCTCGTTATATGAGAAAGTGTGAACTTTACACATCTTTGTTATTTGGTAATCTAAAAGATTAAACCTATAATCTTTTAGGTAGCCACCTTTTACAGTTACAACACCATTTTTTGTTTCATAACCATTATCTGAGAATATATAGTAACAATAAAAGTTGTATTCTATCGCATTTTGAGCCGTCTTGGAAACTTCTTTATCATCTACATCAATAAGCTTTGCAATATATGGCATTGCGGTGTCGCCCAAATTGTAAAGATATTCAATATCAATATTTTTGTGCAAGCCATTTGTGTAAGCATTTACATTATAGCTTGCAACTGTTCGCTCAAGACCTACTGCTGACAAACAAGAGAAAATTACAAGTGAAAAAGCAATAGCATATTTTATTGTGTTGGCATTTACTTTATAAATTTTTACAAGTATTGAAACAATAAATGCAACTGTTGCAACCATAAATACAGATGTGAAAAGTCGAAGCTCTGTAAGACCATAAGTTTTAATATACATTGCCATTTTTGCAATAGCAGTTGCAATAAAGAAAATTGAGAAAAGTGAAACAAAGGTCATTAAAGCCTTTATAAGCTTTGAAAGCTCCCCTTTTTCATTTCTCTTTGTAAGCCACATTAAAATTACAATTACAGAAAGGTTAATAAATGCTACTGTTTCAGTTTCAAAGAAGCCACGGCGAGCGTAATCGGCAAATGTGTAGCCAGCTGGTAAAAGCCCCTTAAATGAATTTACAAAATATGCAAGCTGTGAGAAAAGAAATGCTACATAAACAACTGAAATAAGACTTAAAAGCGTGCCTGTGAATATAGTATTAAATGGTCTTTTGATGTCAGCTGTTGGCTGTTCACTTTTTGTGAATAAATCAAATCTATTTGTAACAACAAATGCCATTAACAAAACTGCAATAAGGGCAGTAATCAATATTTTCACAAGTGTTATTCCTATTTTTTCTGCAATGCCACTTACAAGGCCTTCAAATGCGGCATCAGAACTAACCAAAAGCGGTATAACAACACAAAGCACAGGAAAAGCAACCGCAACTGCAGCCAAAACTTGAATTGCAGATTTTCGCTTCTCTTTGTCTTTACTAACAACGCCCTTAATTGGCATAGCAATATTAACAAAAGGTGAAAACAAGGTTATAAATATATATTTAATTGTTCCACTTATTGAGTCAAAAATCGCTTGGTCGCACATTGACACAGCAAAAACTGTATAACAAGCAAGGGTTAAAGCCATAGCTAAAAGCAAGTTCATTCCATTCATTCCGTAAAGTGTGAAAGAAACTGACGAAACGAGTGTTCCAAAAAGAGCTGAAACAGACAGAACAGAGAATTTGCCATTATCTTTTAAGTAAATAGCTGTAACTATACTTAAAAGCCAAACTGAAACCGTTAAGCCCAAAGCGAAACCGCCAAAAAGTCCAAAGAAAACAATTAGTGCAGACGAAAATGTGAATAAGCCCATAAAAATTTTGTCTTTTTTAGAAAAGGTTATTTCCTTTTTAGGCTTGCGCATAGCTGGCTGTGGGTAAGTGCTATATGGTACTTGCACGTACACCGGCTGTGGTGGTATTGGAGTTTGCTCCCTAATATTCTCTTGTGTGTTCGGAATTTGATTATTATTTTCCATAACTAATCCTCCGTATATTCTAAAATATCGCCAGGCTGACAGTTAAGCTCACGACAAATCGCTTCAAGAGTTGAAAAACGAACTGCCTTTGCCTTGCCAGTTTTAAGTATTGATAAATTCGCTTGGGTTATGCCCACCCTGTCGGCGAGCTCCCCCGAAGACATTTTGTTTTTTGCTAACATTAAGTCAAGATTTATTTTAATTGCCAAAGTTATACCTCATATTGTCATATCATTTTCGTTTTTAATTTCTACTGCTGTTTCCATTAAGTTCTTAACTACTCGAAGGAGCGTGCCAAGAAGCCCTGTTGCAAATGCGATTATAAGAATTGGAATATAAAGCACGCCAAAAGCTATTGTAATTAACATTACACAATAGCAAATATAAGAAATAATTTTTAGATATTTCACATTTAGCTTTGTGAAAATTACTTCGTGAATTATATTAAGTAATAGCCTTATTAAAAAGTAAATAGCCGCTGCGGCAAATGGTGCGCAAACATAAAAAGCATAGACAACAGTTTTTACTATATTCTCTGCTCTATCAATAACCGCTTGTTCTCTGCTAACGCCTTCA
>JAZUGZ010000166.1:0-2197 GCA_045641425.1 Candidatus Fimenecus sp. | reverse complement strand
GGAAGTTAATATTTTTTCAAGCTCAGTCAGCTAAACACCGCCGTATCTATTATAATACCTTCAAAATCATTTTGTAATTCTCTTCTAATTTTATTTAGTAAATCTTGTGCTTTTGTAAATTCGGCTTTTTGCACCTGAATTTTAGCGCTATTGTCATCAATAATTCTAAATCTAAAGTCAGAAAAGCCTAACGCAAATAGCAAATTTTCTGCTCGTTCGATTTTATTTAATAAAGAATTTGTGATTTGATTGCCAGTGGGAATTCTTGTTGCAAGGCAAGAGTAAGACGGCTTGTTAAAGGTAAAAAGCCCCACTTCTTTTGACATCTTTCTAATCTCGTCTTTTGTAAGTCCACACTCTCTTAAAGGGGATAGAACACCGAATTCTAAAAGTGCCTTAAACCCTGGGCGGTCGGCTATATCGTCTGACGCATTTGTGCCGTCTAAAATCACAGAATATCCATCTTTTTTAGCTTCTCGAATTAAGCTCGAAAAAATATTTTTCTTGCAGTAATAACAACGCAAAGGCGAGTTTTCTAAAATTTCACTATGCCCATCTAAATTCACATTTATAATTTTAAGCTTTGCATTAAGTTCTTTTGCAAGGCGTTTTGCATCTTGGAGTTCAAATTGTGGCTGAAAAGGGGATGAAACATAATAAGCTGTAACATCAGCACCATTTTTGATGGCACTATATAAAAGGAAAGCCGAGTCAGTACCGCCTGAAAAGGCAAGTGCTACTTTTTTGTGCTTTGAAAAAAAGTCGTTCAAATTCATAATTCTTAATCTATAAATAGAATACATTTTATTGCTTTTGTGTTAATAATCTTACCTGTTTAATTATACAAGTGGCGAAAATATATGTCAAGAAACAAGTTGAATTTATAGCGAATTTGTGCTATATTAAATTCAATAATTAGCTTCGGTTGATTATAAATATTTATTTTTTAGGAGAGTGCTTTTTGATTAAGTACAACACATTGGAGAGTGTAAGAGCCTAAGGAGGCTCTATTACATTCCGAGCCTCCCGCAGTAGCAGTTGAAACAAACAACATTCAGGAGGAAAAATAATGAATAAAAATATTAACATTCGTTTAGAGAATAAAGAAGACCTACAAAAAGTAGAAAATCTTGTTAGAGAAAGCTTTTGGAATGTGTACCGCCCAGGCTGTCTTGAACATTTCGTATTACACGAGCTCAGAAGCAACGAAAACTTCGTTAAAGAGCTTGACTTTGTAATGGAAAAAGACGGCGAAATAATTGGTCAAAACATTTTTGTTAAGGCAGAAATTAAGGCTGATGACGGAAAAATAGTTCCTATTTTAACTATGGGGCCTATTTGTATTACTCCAGAGCTTAAAAGACAAGGCTTTGGCAAAATGCTTCTTGACTACTCGTTAGAAAAAGCAAAAGAAATGGGATTTGGTGCAGTTCTGTTTGAAGGTAATATTGACTTTTACGGAAAAAGTGGATTTACCTTTGCAAGCAATTTCGGAATTCGCTACCACGGACTACCCGAGGGTGAAGATGCATCATTTTTCCTTTGCAAGGAGCTAAAAAAAGGCTATTTAGACGGAATAACCGGAGAATATGCTACTCCAAGTGCTTACTTTGTTGATGAAAATGAAGCGGAAGAGTTTGATAAAAACTTCCCACCTAAAAAGAAGCTAAAACTCCCAGGTCAATTATTCTAAGCGTAAAAAAAGGCAGGCAGAGGAAACTCTGTCTGTTTTGCTTTATTATTGAATTTAAGTATATTTTGTGATATATTTTGATTAAAACCTCTACGATAGGAGAAAAGCTTTGAATACGAATTTTGCATTTCAATTAAGAGTACAAGGCGACACCTTTAACGGCCACTATACAAATGGTCTTTCTATGGCTAATTGTGAAAGTGTTTATAGGTGTAAAAAAACATACGAGGACGAAAACAAGTCTGTTTATGAAGCCGAAAATTACAAAGTTACAGCGTATCATATTAAAAAGGGTAACGCTATAGAGTGCTATTCTGTTTTTGAAAATACATCAAATAATGAGTTAACTCTCGAAATGCTGGCTTCTTTTTGTATCGAAAATATTGAAGCGGATAAAATCCATCGTGGTACATCTTTTTGGAGTGCTGAGGGCAAACTCTTGTCGCAAAAACTAACTGATTTAAATATGGAACGCTCTTGGAGTGGGCACGGTACAAGAGTAGA
>JAZUGZ010000165.1:0-1854 GCA_045641425.1 Candidatus Fimenecus sp. | reverse complement strand
GAAAAAGACCCAAAAGCTATTGCCGCTGCTAAAAATCAAAAACAAAGTGGATACCCTAAATGCATGCTTTGTAAAGAGTGCGAGGGATATAAAGGCAGAACCAACTTCCCTGCTCGCCAAAATCACAGAGTAATTCCAATTACTATTAACGACACCCCTTGGGGATTTCAATACTCGCCTTATGTTTATTACAACGAACATTGTATTGTATTTAATGGCGAACACACACCAATGAAAATTGAAAAAGCAACATTTAGAAAACTTTTCGATTTCATTAAACTTTTCCCACATTATTTCCTTGGCTCTAATGCTGATTTGCCAATTGTTGGTGGCTCAATTCTTTCTCACGACCACTACCAAGGCGGTCACTATACATTTGCAATGGCAAAAGCACCAATTGAAAAGAGCTTTACATTTAAGGGCTTCGAAGATGTTGAAGCTGGTATTGTAAAATGGCCACTTTCAGTAATTAGACTTCGTAGCACCGATAGCGACAGAATTATTGAGCTTGCTGACATTATTCTTAAAAAATGGAGAAGCTACACAGACGAAGATGCTTTCATTTTTGCAGAAACTAATGGCGAGCCACACAACACAATTACACCAATTGCAAGAAAAGTTGGCGACACATTTGAGCTTGACTTAACTCTTCGTAATAACATTACTACTGACGAGTACCCACTCGGTGTTTACCACCCACACGACATTTACCACCACATTAAGAAAGAAAATATTGGTCTTATTGAGGTTATGGGACTTGCAGTTCTTCCGTCAAGACTTAAAGAAGAACTTTCAATTCTTGCGGACTACATAGTAAATGGTAAAGACATTCGCTCAAACGAGAAAATTGAGAAACACGCTGACTGGGCTTATGAATTTATAGAGAATTACCAAGATATTAACGAAGAAAATGTTATGGATATTCTTAAAGCCGAAGTTGGTAAGGTTTTTGTAGGTGTTCTTGAAGACGCCGGTGTTTACAAATGCACCGAAGACGGCAGACGAGCATTTATGAAGTTCATAGAGAGCATTTAACAATTAAATCAAGGCATAAAATTAACCCCACCATTACTGGTGGGGTTTGTTATTGTTTATTTTACTATTTGCTAATGCCGTTCATATCGCAAACGCCATTGAGATAAAGGTCAAGCCATACTGCATCAAGGCCATCAACCGCATTATCATTATTAAAATCAGCTGATAATAACTGACCTTCTGTTAATGAAGCTGAGCATTGAACGAAAGATACTAAAATAGCATAATCATTAGCATCTATTTTACCGTTATTATCAATATCGCCTAAATATCCTGCCATTGGCTCAACTACTATGTAATCATACCAACCAGATGCTAAAGATTCAGATTTATCCCACTCTACAAGCTGTCTATTCTCATCACGAGAGTCAATAACAGAAATTGTAAGTCCGCTGAAATTATCATCTAAATCGGCATTTGAAAGGTTACCACTAATTGTACCCATGCACTCTAAAGTAACATTATCAACAACAATTTTATTGGTACTTGATTCTAATATAATCGCTGGCCAGTTACCACCTGCCTGAATACTACAAATGCTACTATTTGTACCGTGGAATTCAAGAGAATCATTAACATAAATTCCCTCTATCCAGCCAGTACCAGCAGTTGAGTCGAAAATATTAAACTCTGCATTTTCGCCTAAATTGATATTATAATATGAACCATTCAAACCAATATGTACTTGGCTGTAATCGTCATGATTTAGTGTAATATTTAAGCTTGAATCATCAGCAACATTGATATTACCGAAGCTCTGAATACCAACATAGCGAGTGTTCAAATTATTATAACCAACAAATGTTAAATCTACCGGAG
>JAZUGZ010000164.1:0-4805 GCA_045641425.1 Candidatus Fimenecus sp. | reverse complement strand
CTACTGTTCAAAACCTGTCGAAAACCCATTGTCGAAAACTTTTTTTGAAGCAAAAATATATAAAAACACCCCCCTAAATAGTTAAACTAAATAGGGGGGATTTTATTTGAGCTTTAATCAATAATTAAATTCAATTGTTTTTGTTTCGCCTTGTTTGAATGTTACATTTTGAACATTAGAGCCGTGGCAAGAAACTTTAATTGTTTGTGGAACAGCTGAAGTAATTGTAACTAAAGCAGTGCCATTATCCCACGCTACTGAAACTGTTGCGTTTGTTCGAGCTGAAAGGCCAGTAATTTCGCCCTTTGTCCACTTAGTTGGAAGTGCCGGTAAAGCTTCAATTTCGCCCAGATTTGACATAACAAGTGACTCATTTACAATACCAATAAGTCCAAGCTCTGTGTCGGTGCAATATGTGTCAGAGCCACGATTTGTGTTGTGATCTGTCATAAGTGACTGATAGCAAATTCTGCTTTTTAAGAGCTTGTGAACAAGTGAGTAAACATTGTCGCCCTTATGAAGTCTTGCAAATACAAGTGCTTGATGAACAAAGCCGTGTGAAGCACTGTTTTCTTTTTCACGATTATTAACAGCTTGAAGTGAAGCTGTTGCAAGTGTTTCGTCGTGCTGTGTTTCCATAAGTGGCCAAGCTAAATACAAGTGGCTAATGTGGCGGTGGCGGTTGTTGTCTTCATATTGATTTGCGCACCACTCTTTAATAGCGCCAGTTTCGTCAAACTGGTAAGATGGCATATCATTTAAGAGTGCTGTCCATTTTGCGACTCTTTCTTCGTAGCCTTCGAGCTTTGCCGCATTTTCGCAGTCAATAGTCATTTGAAGTCCGCTTTTTGAAGCCGCAATATCCATTGCAGAGTTAGCCGCAAGAGTTGAGTTGTAGGTTGTGCCACCAGTTGTGTTTTCAGGGGAATATGATGGAAGAATTAAGTACTTTTCGCCATCTAAAAGCTCTTTCTTGCCTTTTTCATATTTTGCATTACCATCTTTGTCGGTAAAGTATTCAGTTGAAACTAACTGCTCCCAGAAATTTGACTGCTTTGTAAGAAGTGGAATAAGTACATCTTCTAAAAGCTTCATTTCCTTGCCGTCGTCGCCAGTAATTGTAACATTACCATAGCACTGGTACATTTCATAAATTGGCTGAATCATCCAGCTTGCACCGGCATTCCAATATTGGAATGGGTAGCCTTGGTAGTACTCCGCATTAAGAGCGCCGTCGCCATCACAGTTAACTGGGCACATAATTGCATCTGTCATGCCATAGCACTTCTCGGCATTGATTTCCCAGTCGTCAACTTGGCGAAGAATGAATTTAACATAGCCTTCAGAAAATTCAATAAGGTTTGCGGTGTTCATACCGCTTGACTGAAGGTTAACATTTGCGTCCATTGTGTATTCGCTACGCCAACCTGGCATCCATTCGCCAGTCCACATACCTGAAAGGCGAGTCATTGAATAACCACTTGAGCAAATTGCCGCAAATCGAGCTTGCTTGTAAATTCGCTCCATTAAAGCGTCATTAACCTTGCCTGAGAAGGTTTGTTTATTAAGAAGCTCTTCGTTTGAAAGGTATCTTTGAGCGTTTTCACTATCGCCTAAAGTAAATGAAACTCTGCCGAACATATCCGCCTGAAGCTTTGCACTTGGTAAAAGTGCTTTGTCATAGTCGAATGTGCCGTCTGTTGTATATTTTTCAGCAACAGCCTTACAGTCTTTAAGAAGTGAGTCTGTAAGAGCATAAGATTTTGCATCTTTGAAGTCAGCGAATGCGCCCATTCGGAAGGTTCTGTCATTTTTAGTGATAAGGTAAACGGCACCGGCATCTGTGATTTTGATTGCAGGGTTTTTGTCGCCAACATTGATTATGTCGTCGCCTTGCGCATCTAACTGAACCTTTTCTTTAGTACCGCCAACTGTTACAACATAAGTAACACCAGCATAGCCACCGTTGTAGAGTGATGATTTTTCATAGTCAGGGTAGTGTGCAACGAAAGTGATTACATCAGCCGAGTCACTAACAATTTTCTTGTATTGCATATTCTTTTCGTCGCCATAAGAGTATTTATACATACCACTTGCATCATCAAGTGAAAGGGTAATATTTACCTTGCTGTCGGTTGATGATTTTGTGATTTTTGTTATGGTAACATCGTCAGTGCGTGATGTAAAGGTTGCTCGTTCCCAAGTACCATTTTTGTCGGTATAAGAAACACCAACTTCGCCAGTTTCAAAGTCTGTATAGCGAATATAGTTTTTATAGAAAATGCTCTTGTCTTGTGAAAGGCGTAACTGCTGACCTGGGTGGAAAGCGTAGCCATAATTCCAATTTTGACAGTCTGCAACAGTCCAGCTCATGTCAAGATTAACAATAGCCTGTTTTGTTGGCTCTAAATCTTCAGTTAAGTCAGGCATATAGCTACGGTCACGGTCAGACGGCATTATGTAGTCAACATCTTGATAAATGATTGTGTCATTATAAGGCGAGCCAGCATTAACAAAGCCAAGCTTACCATTACCACCAATCATACCGTCACGCCAAAATCTACCTTGAGTTTTGCCCTTTGGGTAAACCTTTACTTCGTGAAAGGTAGTAGCAAAAGCCTTTTGAGTGTTAGAATTCAAAAGCTTGTAATCTCCTTTAGTTGAATTTTTGTAAAGTGCAAAGACGCCAACTATTACAGAAAGCACCATGCAAAGAGAAAGAATTGTAGCAAGAGCAATTTTAACAAATGAAATGACAAAATGCTTTACCTTGCTAAAGTTTAATTTTCTTTTCATTTTATCCCCTCCAATATTTCCTAATATGATAACATAAAAGAGCTAAAAAGGGAATAGTATAGACTATTTTTAACTATACCCCATAAAATTCTCGCTAAATGCGAGAATATACCGCTTGTTCTCGCTATATATGGAGGACAAAATAATTCATAATGCATAATTCATAATGCATAATTATTTTTTCGGGATGCCGATGATAAAAAAAGACACAGGGTTTCCCCTGTGCCTAAAAATTTAATTTTTAATGAAGAATTAGTCTTCAACTCTTGCCATTGCTTCGTCATAATCCTTTGTGCCAACGAATACGCACTTTGTATATGGATTAACGTGAAGCTTCTTTGCACGCTTAATAATAACTGCAAGGCAAAGTACATTTGCAAAGAGTGCTGCAATTGCAACAACGCCCTGTGCTGTTGGGTTAGCTGTAATGCCAAGTGATGCAACAGCTTCGTTAACAGCTTCTGTCTTGCCAGCGCCAGCGTTGAAGAGTTCAATTGCTGGTGTGTAAAGTTCGAGAGCAGAAATATTCTTTGCGCCACCGTAAACTGATGGTAAAACAGAGAATGTCTTGCAAAGCTGGAAGAGTGGGAATACCTGAGCAAACATGCACCAAATTGAAAGTGTGTTTGCACGATTCTGAATCCAGCCGCCCTTGTTCCAAAGTGCATTTGCAAATGTTGGAGCAAGCAAAAGTGCGAAACCGCAATACCAAGTATGAGTTGGAAGGTTAAGGTATGTATATTCAAAGTTCCAAATATCATAAGCAACAATGAACCAAATTGTCATATCTGGCCAAATCATATCTTGATGATTCTTGTCTTTTGATGAGAAAATTGTCCAACAACCTGTCATGCAGAAGCAGTTAAGAATACCTGCAAGACCGTTGAGAATATTCCACCAACCACCATAGATGAACACGCCTTCGTTTGATGCCCACCAAGCGCCTGAAAGGTCGCCAGTAATCTTGTAAGCTGCCATTGCTGACTCAAAGTCAGATGCAACAGCGATTAAAATGTTGATTGAAACAATAAGCCAAGGGAAAGGCTTGAACCAATCCTTTGCGCCAATGCCCCATTTATATTTAATCATCATAAAGCCAATACAACCGATTGTTGCTGCATAAAGCTTTGCGTAATGGAACCAACCTGACATGTAAGTAACTGTTTGTGTGCCTTTAATAACACCTGCGTGTGCTAATACGAAGTAAACTGTAAGAGCAGCAGGAAGTACCAAGAAAATTGCAATACCACCGAGCTTAGTGCGACGAGCAATTTCGTTAGTAACGATAAGACCAACGAAAACTAAAAGCCAACCTAAAAGTTGCCAGCCAGAAGTTTCGCCATAAATCTGAAACAACATAAATTCTCCTTCTTTCGTCAAAAAAAATTACCGAGGAAAGCAGTTGTTTCATTTCTCTCCTCGGTAAATAAATATATCACTTTGACAAAAAATAGTCAATGTATTTTTCGACATTTTCAGTCAAATTTTTTACGGTATTCGGTCATTGACTTTGCAAACAACTCGCCGTTTGTTGGTGGAGTGTAGGTAATGGCATTTGCACCCGCCTTTATTGTTGCGGTAATTGACTCATTTGTAGGGCCACCAGTTGCAATAATTGGAATATCTGGGAACTGCTTTCGAATAAACTCAACAACCTTTGGAGTGTTTGCCGCCGCTGAAACATTAAGAATGTCAGCCCCTGCTTTAATACGCTCGGCAATATCTTGCTTATTTGAAACAATTGTTGCCACAACCGGAATGTCAACAACGTCCTTTATTTTTGCGATTATCTCGGTTGGAATTGGCGCATTAACAACAACGCCAAAAGCACCTTGGTTTTCTGCCTCAATAGCAAGTCTTACAGAACGCTCGCCAGATGTTAAACCGCCACCAACACCCACAAAAACTGGGGCATCCGCAACCTCGATTACTGCGCCCGAAATTGTTGGCTGTGGTGTGAACGGATAAACCGCAATTACAGCATCTGTGTTAATATTTTTAATAATTGC
>JAZUGZ010000163.1:0-1927 GCA_045641425.1 Candidatus Fimenecus sp. | reverse complement strand
ACCTTACTGACCCAGCACCTGCAACTACATTCGCTCACCTTGATGCGACAACAGTTCTTGCTCGTAGCATTGCTTCACAGGGTATTTACCCAGCTGTTGACCCACTTGAGTCAACAAGCCGTATTCTCTCCCCTGATATTTTAGGCGAAGAGCATTACACAGTAGCAAAAGAGGTTCAGCGTATTCTTCAGCGTTATAATGAGCTTATGGATATTATCGCAATTATGGGTATGGATGAACTTTCTGATGACGATAAACTTCTTGTTGGCAGAGCTCGTAAAATTCAGCGTTTCCTTTCACAGCCATTCCATGTTTCTGAAAAATTCACAGGTATCGAAGGCACTTATGTTCCACTTAAAGAAACAATTCGTGGATTTAAGGAAATTATTGAAGGTAAGCACGACGACCTTCCAGAGTCAGCATTCCTTTTCGTAGGCACTATTGACGAGGCTGTTGAGAAAGCAAAGAGGTCAGCAAAATGACAAACTTCCCACTTGTAATTTCTTCCCCAGACGGCAACCGATTTGAGGGCGAGGCACAAGGCATTTACCTTAGAGGTGTTGAGGGCGACCTTGCAGTTCTTGCAGGTCACATCCCCTTTATTACATCCGTAAAGAGCGGAGAATGCAAAATAATTGACGCTGACGGTAAAGAAAGAATAGGACACACCGATGGCGGACTTCTTACTGTTTCAACTGATAAGGTAACATTCCTTTCGGGAAGCTTTTCTTGGGACGAATAAAGAATATAAAGCAAAAATTAAGGGACTATCTTAACGATAGTCCCTTTTGTTATACTTATTACTTAAATTAAAACTCTGGTTCAAAGCTTGGCATAAGCTGAAGCTTAAATAAATTCATTTCGTGTTTACGGTCAATTAGTGCCTTATGCTCTAAATTTTCAATTTCGCCAGTGCGAATGTATTTGTCAAGCTCGGCATAAGTAAAGCCTAAATTATCTTCGTCAGTCTTGCCACAAAGTCCGTCAGATGGTGCTTTTTCAATAAGCTCTTCAGGGAGTCCTAATACCCTACCAATTGCCTTAACTTCTTGAACTGTCAAATGTGAAAGTGGGCTAAAGTCCCCTGCCGCGTCGCCATAACGAGTTGAGTAGCCAACCCAGTCTTCAGAAAGGTTGCAAGTGTTTACAACTCGTCCGTTAAAGCTCTGTGAAACAGCATAAACCACTGACATACGAAGTCTTGGCGCAAGATTTATTGTGCTTTGAGTAGAAAGAGGGAAAGGCATAGCGTTTTTAACACCCTCAAAAGCCTCGTGAATATTCACAACATGGTATTTTATTCCAAGGTGGTTTACAAGTAAATAAGAAGAGTCAATATCTGCCTGCTCGCCATTTGGCATAAGCACGCCAATTACTCTATCTTTGCCGAGTGCTTCAACGCAAAGTGCTGCTGCAACTGAGCTGTCTTTACCGCCTGAAATACCGAGAACCGCATTACAATCTTTGCCGTTTTTTTCAAAGAAATCTCTAATCCAAGCAACGCATTGGTCTTTAACTTTTACTGCATCAAACATTTTATTCACTCCCGTTAGTTGCTACTTTGTCTTACATCTTTTCCAACAAATTCAACAGATTCAAATGTACCAATAATTCTTGAAACAATACTTTCGTGATATTTATCTTTAAGCTCATCAAGTGAAAGATTTGAACTAATAATTGTTGGAAGCCCCTTGCAAATTCTTGTGTCGATTATTGTGTAAAGAACAGAGTGAGTAAATGAAGTTGTAAACTCCATTCCTAAATCGTCAAGAATTAAAAGGTCCGCGTCACAAAGTGTGTCTAAAGTGTATGTATCATTATTTCTGCCAAATTTTTCAGTTTCAATTTTAGCAAAAAGTCTGTTCACAGAGCCATACACAACATTATAACCCTTTTTAATTACTTCATTCGCAATAGCTAAAGAAAG
>JAZUGZ010000162.1:0-4220 GCA_045641425.1 Candidatus Fimenecus sp. | reverse complement strand
AAAGAGCCAAGCGTAATTGAAGGCTTTAAGGTAATGGTTAAAAACAAGCCTTTACTTATGATTATTATTGCAAGTGTTTTAGGCTCACTGGGTGGGCTTTCAGGCGTTTTCGCGACTTATTACTATTCAGAAGTAATACATCTAAATTCACTTTCTTTAGTAATTGCACTCCCTGGCACAATTCTTGGATTTATTACATATTTACTTATTCCAAAGCTTAAAAAGAAATTTGACAACAGGCAAATTATTTTCCTTAACGGATTTTCAAGAATAATTGTTGGAACTCTCGTGTTTTTCATTGGTCTTAAAAACCTTACAAATTATTTTGTAATTGTTCCACTTTTAATGGTTCAAAACCTTGTTTTCAGCTTCTTCGGTACTGTTAATGCGGTTATTCCAACTGAAATGATTGGCGACACAGTTGACTATATGGAGTGGAAAACTGGCGAGAGAAATGAAGGCGTTTCATTCTCAGTTTTAACATTCGTTGGTAAACTCACTGGCTCAATTTCAACATCAATTAGTGCGGCAATTTTGCCACTTATTGGCCTTTCATTTAAGCTTATTGAAGGCACAAATGAAACAGTAGCCGTTAAGGGCGAGCATACCGATATTTACATTTGGGCGCTGTTTACAATTATCCCACACATTTTAGGTCTTTTAACACTTATTCCATATATTTGGTATGACCTTACAGGCGACAAGCTTAAAACAATTCGTGAAGAATTAAAACTTCGCCACGAAGAAATGTCAAAAGAATTGTCAGGAGGTGCCGAAAATGGTTGAAAATAAATGCCCAAAATGTGGCGAAAAATTAAGCATTTTTTACTTAAAGCAAGAGTGTCCAAAGTGCCACGTTAATATGCTTTATTACAATCTTGACGAGCGTTTAGAAGAAGATAGAATAAAAGCCCTTAAAGAGCAAACAGCCGTTGAAAACTTCCTTTACCAATTAAAGCTTTCAACAGTTGGCGGTGTTTTGCAAATAATTCGTTTCGTCCTTTTCTTCACTCCGCTTGTTTTTATGCTCTTCCCAGTATTTAATTGGAAACAAGCTGACGATTTAGTTTATGCATTTACTCTTCAAGGGGTAATAATCGGCTTTATTAAAGGTCAAATCACACTCGATATGGTCACTAGCGACAAAATGTACCTTTTACCAATTCTTTTAATGGTTTGCATAATCATTTTCTCGCTTATAGTAATTATTTCTTCGCTTTTCTCTTGCTCTCGAAAAGCACTTATTCGAAACGAAATTTTTAGTTTATTAAACATTTTAGTTTTGACTATTTTAACAGTTTTGTGTATAATGAATGGGCTTACAATCGGCATTGGTCTTTTCATTACAATTGCCGAATATATAATTACTTTTGCAATGCACGTTTTGTGTGACGAGAAGATTAAATTACTTACAGAGGAAAAATAATGGAAGTTAGAATTTTTGACAACAAAGAAAATTTAGGCGAGGTTCTCGCTGAAGTACTTGTCAGCCGAGTTAAACGCAATCCAACCCTTTCATTTGGATTTGCAACCGGTGCTTCGCCAATCCCAGTTTACAACAGTATGATTGACTATTATAAAAAAGGCGAGGTTTCTTTTAAGGATATTACAACCTTTAACCTTGACGAGTATTGCAATCTCCCTAAAGACGACAAAAATAGCTACTGGACATTTATGCACGAAAATCTTTTTAACCACATTGATGTTAAAGAAGAAAATATCAATTTCTTAAATGGTAATGCACCCGATGCAGAAGCAGAGTGCAAGCGTTATGATAACTTAATCGGGGATAGAGGCATTGATGTTCAAATTTTAGGCCTTGGCAGAAATGGTCACATCGGCTTTAACGAGCCGTCAACAAAATTCACAAAAGGCTCATTTAAGGTTAATTTATCTGAAAGTACAATTGCGGCTAACTCAATTTATTTTGATGAAAACCCAATGCCACATTCGGCTCTTACAATGGGTACTGTTTCAATTATGCGCTCTAAAGAGATATTTATGGTGGCAACTGGCGAAAGCAAAAAAGACGCTATTTACGAAATGGTTTATGGCGATATTTCTCCACTTTGCCCAGCAAGTGTTTTACAGCTCCATCCAAATGTTCACGTTTTTATTGACTTAGATGCAGCAAAAAGGCTTTAATATGAATGGTATTTACAATGCAAATGAATATTACAAGGCGGTATTCGGCGAAAAGGTTTACCGCCTTTCGCTATGTCTTGGTGTAACTTGCCCAAATCGTGACGGCACAAAGGGCACTCTCGGTTGCATTTTTTGTAGCAATGGCTCTTCTCATTTTGCCGAGAGTGTAACGGACATAAAATCACAAATTGAAAATGCTAAAAAACGAGTTAAAAGCAAAACAAACGCTAAAAAATTTATAGCATATTTTCAAAGCTATACTACAACCTATTTACCAATAGATGAGCTTAGAAAATCCCTTTTTGAAGCTGTGAACTGTCCCGAAATTGTTGCTATTTCTTTAGGCACTCGCCCTGACTGTTTATCTCAAAATGTATTGGATTTACTTAAAGAGCTTAACGAAATAAAGCCAGTTTTTGTTGAACTTGGACTTCAAACTTCAAACGAAAACACCGCAAAATATATTAGGCGTGCCTATGAAAATTCTGTGTACGAAAAAGCAGTAAAAAATCTTCACGAAATTGGCGTAAATGTTATTACTCATTTAATTATTGGGCTTCCAAACGAAGCGCAAGAAGATATTTTATCTTCGGTAAAATATGCCTGCAAAGTAGGCACAGACGGCATTAAACTTCAGCTTTTGCACATCTTAAAAGATACAGACCTTTACAAAGACTTTGAAAAAGGCTTGGTAACACCACTAACTCTTGAAAAATATACCGACATAATTTGCAAGTGCATTGAGATTATCCCAGAAAATGTTGTAATTCATAGAATTACTGGCGATGCCCCAAAATCTTTACTTGTAGAGCCAAAGTGGAGTGCTGATAAAAAAACAGTTCTAAATACAATAAATCGAGAACTGAAAAATAGAAACATCGTGCAAGGAAGCAAAGCACAACCTTGACACTCCCACTTTCAAATGGTATTATTGTAAAGAAATTTGCAGATGTGGCGGAACTGGCAGACGCTCAGGCCTCAGATTACATCACCTCTGTGAAAATACAATTAAATAATATGCGGACGTGGCGGAATAGGCAGACGCCCAGGTTTCAGACGCCTGGGATAGCAATATCGTGTGGGTTCAACTCCCATCGTCCGCACCACAAGAAGAGCAAGTCATTTGACTTGCTCTTCCTTTTTTCATATATACACAATATTGTCATACTCGGACTCGATTAAGATTCCGTCTTCATAAGTATCTATATGATTATTAAATTTTCCGTTAAATATTACCTCAACATCAAGCTTCCCGTCATCTTCATATACCCTTATTTCATCTACGAGCATTCTAAGGTCAGTATTGTTTATTGCACCTTCATCAATTATCCTTTGCATAATTTCAATACTGCTGTTTAATTCAGCTTTACGGTTTTTGATTGTCTTGTCAATATTAGTTAGTTCTTCAATTCGTGTTTGGATATTCTCAATATCTGATTCGCACTTTTCAAGCATTTCAGTATATACCTCTGCCCTGTCACGATCACGAATACGCTCTAATAATATGTTTTGTTGATCCTCTCGCCTCCTTTCTAATTCAGATTTTAGCAACGATATACTTTGACTTGTTGAGCCTTTTTGCTTTTGCCATTTCTTTAATTGCTCATCAATTCTCTTAAACTGTTCTTCTGCACTACTCTTTATGTTCTTTAATTCCTCATACACTATCGCATCAAGTGTTGACTCATTTATTCTATGAGATGTACAATGTTCAACTCCATATCTGTGATAGCTATTACAAACGTATTCGTGCCTTAACGGTTTATCTTTATTTTTTCTTTTCTTACAGCTAAATATAGACCCACAGTCGCCGCATTTAATAAGTCCTGTGTATCTATGAAATGGTTGTTTTGGACCTGCCCTAACATTTCGCTCTTTCTTGCTATTAAACAAGTCTTGCACCTTTTGAAAATCCTCTTTTGATATTATTGCAGGCACAGCATTTTCATGTCTAATATAATTTTCTTTGGGCAATAGCTTTCTTATGTGGTTATTGTTATTGGTATAAGACATGTGATTTACTAACGTACCTGCATAAAATTCATTTTGAAGTATCCTTTTTACAGCATTACCTT
>JAZUGZ010000161.1:0-1915 GCA_045641425.1 Candidatus Fimenecus sp. | reverse complement strand
ACTATGCTGTTTGCTATAATAATATAGATAATATAGATTTTTATAAAGGTTTTGTTTTTATGGATTCAAAAGCAAAAATTATTGCAGTCGCTGGCAAGGGTGGAGTTGGTAAAACATCTATTTCTGCTACTGTTGTAAAACTACTTTCTGAAAACTATCCTGACAGTAAAATTTTGGCGGTAGATGCTGACCCAGCTGTTGGGCTTTCAACTGCACTTGGCATTGACGTTAAAATGACAGTTGACGATATTCGTAAAGAGTTTGTAACAGCAGTTGAAGACGGTAAAACCCGTGCGGCAATTGAAATGTTAGGGGATGCAAGGTTCAAAATTTTTGATGCTCTTGTTGAAACTCCAAAATTTGCATTTATCGCAGTTGGCAGACCTGAAAGTGCTGGTTGCTACTGTAAAATAAATGCGTATCTTAAAGAGGTTATTGCAATGCTTTCAGCTGACTTCGATTATGTTGTAATTGATGGCGAGGCTGGCATTGAACAAATAAACAGGCGAGTAATGGAAAAGGTTACACACCTTCTTTTAATTACCGACCCAAGTAAAAAAGGCTGTGGAGTAATTAACACTATTAAAGACGTTGCCGATTCACTTGTTATGTATGAAAAAACAGGTGCAATTGTTAACAGAGTGTCTGACGAAAGTGTTATTCCACTTATAGACACTGGCAAAATTCCAGTTCTTTCTTACATTATGTCAGATGAGAATTTAGCTTCATTTGACATTGAGGGTAAGGTAGTTACCGAGCTTCCAAATGACTCTAACATTGTTAAAGGTGTTAAGGAAGCACTTACAAAGCTTGAAATTTTATAAATATAAAAGGGGAAAATTATGAAAGACTTAAAACATCTCATTTATTTTGAGAACCTCTTACAAGAGGCAAAAAATGAGCTTGTTGACGAGGCAATCAAGGACGGTAAAAAAGCAATAGCTTACACTTGTTACCATATTCCTGAAGTGCTTCTCAATGTGGATAACTGCTTCTCGGTTAGACTACGAGCTCCAAGAACAGGCTCATTGGATATTGCAACTTACTATATGAGCTCATATCTTTGTGGTTTCTCAAAGGCATTAGTTGAGCGTGGTATTGAAGGTGGTTACAACTTCCTTTCAGCACTTATTGGCTCTGAATCTTGCTCTGAAATGAACCGTGCTTATGAGCATTTTGAAGTATTAAACCTTGTTGATAATCCAAATTTCTTTGTTTCAATATCTGATATTCCTTTCAAAATTGCACCACACACAATTAAGCATTATGTAAACCAAATGCAAACAAAGGTGCTTGACAGACTTCACGAAACTTACGGTGTAGATATTAGCGAAGAGTCACTTAGAAAGGCTGTCGAGGAGCATAATGAAATTTGCCGTCTTATTACAGAAATTGGCGAATACAGAAAAGAAGAAAATCCAAGAATTACTGGTTATGAATTCCATGTTATTAACCTTGTAACATATTGTTGCCCTAAGTACTTAATTATCGACAAACTCCGTGAAACAGCTGAAGAGCTTAAAACACGAGTTCCTGATGATAAAAAGAATTACAGAGCGAAAATTGTTGTTTGTGGCTCTGAAATGGACGACCCAGACTTCACAAAGCTTATTGAGGATTCAGGTGCTTTAGTTGTGGCAGACCGCTACTGCTTCGGCTCACTTCCAGGAAGAGAAGAAATCATTTTAACAGATGAGCACAATGTTCTTGAACAGATTATCGTTCACTATATGAAAACTTGCCAGTGCCCAAGATATATGGACCAAGACAAGGTTCGTGGCAGAAAAGAATATGTTAAAAAGTTGGTTGAAGATTACCACGCAGAGGGTGTTCTTTACGAACAGCTTAAATTCTGTGAATATTGGGGTTATGAAAGGGCACTTGCATCTTTCATAATGACTAATGATTACGGTAT
>JAZUGZ010000160.1:0-2746 GCA_045641425.1 Candidatus Fimenecus sp. | reverse complement strand
AATTGCCGCTGGTACAGCGCTTGCAGCAAGACTTCAAAATAAAGATTATTTAACTTATGTTGTAACTGGCGACGGCGAGCTTGGCGAAGGCTCAAACTGGGAAGGCTTTATGACAATTAACCACTATGAGCTTTCAAATTGTATCGTATTTATCGACCGTAACCACTGCATGATTGACGGCCCTACTGAAGAAGTTATGAAGCTTGAGCCAGTAGCTGACAAAATGCGTGCATTCGGATTTAACACAATTTGTGTTGATGGTAACAACATCGGCGAGCTTTGTGACGCTATTGACGAAGCAATCGAAAGAAGCAAAGAAAAATGCGCTCCTACTTGTATTCTTATGGACACTCAAAAGGGTGCTGGTATTAAAGATATTGCTGGCGACTATCACTGCCACTATATGGCAATTGATGATGATCTCTTCGCAAAATACAGCAAAGAGCTTGAAGAAGATTACAAAGCAAGATGCGAAAGAGCAGAAAAGGAGGGCAAATAATTATGGCAGGCGGATTTGTATATAACGCAATCGACCAGACAGAAGTTGCTACTGCTGAAATTTACGGTAAAGCAATTTCTGACATTATGCAAAATGACCCAAAGGTTGTAGCTATCACAGCTGACCTTGCAAAGTCAACAAAACTTGGCGACGTTCTTAAAACTTGCCCTGAAAGAGTTATTAACGTTGGTATCGCAGAGCAGGATATGTTCGGTGTTGGTGCTGGTATGGCAAGAGCAGGTATGATTCCATTCATTTCAGGCTTCTCAGTATTCACATCAATGCGTGCTTGCGACCAGCTTCATACAGACATTTGCTATCAGAATGTAAACGCAAAAATTATTGCTACTCACTCTGGTACATCATTCGGTCAAGCTGGTTCAACTCATCACGCTATTACAGACCTTGCAATCACAAGAGCAATGCCAAACCTTACAGTTATTGTTCCTGCTGACGGTCTTGAAACAGCAAACGCAGTAAATGCTGCTTATAACAACTACGGCCCTTATTACATCCGTATTAACCGTGGTTTTGACCGTGTTCTTTATGATAATATGGACTATGGCTTTGAGGTTGGTAAAGCAGTTGAAATTCACGAGGGTACAGACATTACTGTTATCGCTTGTGGCTCTTGCGTATTCCAGGCAAAACAGGCTGCTGAATTCCTTGAAAATTCAGACGGACTTAAAGTTCGTGTTCTTAATATGCACACAATTAAGCCTATTGATAAAGACGCTATTGTTAAAGCTGTAATGGATACAAGAAGAATTATTACAGTTGGAGAACAGTCAGTTATTGGCGGTCTTGGCTCAGCAGTTGCTGAAGTTATGGCTCAGGCTGGTAAGGGTTGTGCATTCAAAATGCTCGGTCATCAGGATAAATTCGCTCCTATCGGTCTTCACGAAGACATTATGTCTGAGGTTGGTATTGATGCTAACGGCATCATCGCTGCTGTTCGTGAAGTTATGAAGGCAGACTTCGAAGAGGACGACAACTGGGACGACGATGTATAATAAATACATTTCGTAATTCATTATATATCGAAAGGAGTAAACACAATGCATACACAAGAAGAGCTTTATGCTAATAAAATATTCTTTAATGCCGCATTACCTTTAATCAAGGTTATAGCACAAGATGTTCCATCACTTAAAAAGCAGTATGAAAAAGTTCACGCTGTAATTCAAGTTAGTGCTTTAGACCCTGAAGCAGAGGGTGGCAAAATCGGAATGCACTATGTTATCAACGGCTCTGAAGATTGGCTTGTTCACTTAAATAGTGTTGATGAAAAACCACATGTTGAGCTTGAATTCAAGTCAGTTGAAGCAATGAACGCATTCTTTAAGGGCAAAATTGGCCCAGCAACACTCCCAAAAATGAGAGGTATTGCTAAAAACTTCGGTGCATTTAAGGCATTTCTTATGACACTTCTTAAAATGTCAAGCGTGCTTTCAGCAACCGAAATTCCAGAAAAAGAAGAGGACAAACAGCTTATGGTTAAGTGTATGTTCTATCTTCTTTCAAGTGGTATTAGTCAGCTTAACAAAATGGGCCACCCTGAAATTCACGACTGGACTTCAAAGTCCCCAGACCGTGTTTATGCCCTTGCTGTTAACGACCACCCTGAAGTTGCCGCATTCATTAGAATTAAGGCAGGTAAGTCAAGAGCCGGCAGAGGCGAGTACAAACGCGCAATGCCATTCTTCACTCTTCGCTTTGACTCATTTGATTCAGCACTCGGCACACTCCTTGGTAAAGACGATATGTTAGCTGCTGTTAAAGCAGGTCATATCATTATGGACGGTGCTCCTGAATTCGGCGGTCAGTTTGGTGGATTTATGCTTGAGATTGGCGCTCTTGCAAAATAATTTATTTGCACATAAAAATTCCCCTATCCAAAACGGATAGGGGTTATTTATTAATTTGAAGCAAAAATTATAAAATCAATTTTTTTGACAGATGATATATTCGCATAATCAGGAAAATTTTTATTAAACCACTCTATCCACTCATTACCAATTTCAGAATCTAAAAATTTTTTGTACCAGTCACACAACAAACCCCAATCATGCTCTATTTTTTCAATATCCGTTGTTCCTCTTTTTGCACCACTTTTCTTATTTGGAATTTGCCACCAAAAATTAACACCTTCTGCATTTGCAAGATATTCTCGCACTTTGCTATCGTAAATTGGCATACTGTCTTTTCTTGTATGAACCATTTTACTAAGTCGGAGGCCAAGCGGTC
>JAZUGZ010000159.1:0-11846 GCA_045641425.1 Candidatus Fimenecus sp. | reverse complement strand
GTTGATATGCTTGACTTTACTAAAAAATGTGTTGAAAACAAGGTTGCAGTTGTTCCTGGTACTGCATTCGCAGTAAACCCTGGCGAAGCTACTGACTGCTTTAGAATGAACTTCTCAACACCAACTGATGAGCAAATTGTTAACGGTATGGAAATTCTCGGAAAAGTTAAGGAGAGCTTCATTGGATAAATTCAAGTTCAGTTTAACGGACATAACTGTAATTAAAAGTGTAATGAACCGCCACGGCGTTACATTCAAAAAAAGCCTTGGTCAAAACTTTTTGACTGACCCTACTGTTTGCCCACAAATGGCAGATGAAGCTGTAAAAGATGCCACAAGGGAAATTGGCGTTATTGAAATTGGCGCTGGTGTTGGCGTTCTTACAAAAGAGCTACTTGAAAGAGCTGACAAGGTAGTTTGTGTTGAGCTTGACGAGCGCCTTTTCCCAGTTCTTAACGAAACGCTCGCAGGGTATGACAATTTAACACTTGTTCACGGCGACATACTTAAAATAGATTTACATAAGCTTATTGAAGAAAATTTCAGCGGAATGGATGTTGTAGTTTGTGCAAATCTGCCTTACTACATTACTTCCCCAGTAATTATGCGGTTACTCGAAGAAGAATTACCAATTAGCAAAATTATTGTTATGGTTCAAAAGGAAGCTGGCGAGCGCCTTACCGCCGAAGTTGGCTCAAGGGATGCCGGCGCAGTTACTGTTGCGGTTAAATATTACGCTGAAGCCGAAAAGGTTTTTGATGTTATGAGAACATCATTCGTGCCTTCGCCTAATGTTGACTCTTGTGTAATTTCCCTTGATTTAACTAAAAAGGGCAACTACAATATCGACAATAAAGATTTGTTCTTCAAAACAGTTAAATCTGCATTTGGTCAAAGGCGAAAAACTATTCTTAATTCTCTTTCAAACGGAATGGGAATTGACAAAGCTACTATTACAACAGCACTCGAAAATGCAGGACTCGAGCCATCAGTTCGTGCTGAAGCACTTACAATGGACGAGCTTTCTGCTTTATCAAACGAAATAAATAAATTGAGGTAAATTATGGAATACAAATACACAACTCGTGGCACTTGCTCAAGAGAGATTAAATTTTCACTTGAAGATGGCATTGTAAAAAATGTGTCATTTTTTGGCGGATGCAACGGTAATTTACAAGGAATTTCACGACTTGTTGAAGGAAGAGAAGCCACCGAAGTAATTGAAACACTCAAGGGCGTTAAATGTGGATTTAAGAATACATCTTGTCCTGACCAGTTGGCAGTAGCCTTGGAGGAAGCACTTAAAAATGCTTAAAAAATTCTCTTCTTCCGCCATCTTGGCTCTCGAAAAACTTAATAATAGCGGTTTTGAAGCCTATTTCATTGGCGGTAGTGTAAGGGATGCTTTAATGAGTAAAGACCTTGGCGACATTGACATTACTACTAATGCTACCCCCGAAAATGTTAAAAAGGTTTTTTCGGAGTTTAGAGTAATCGACACAGGAATAAAGCACGGCACAGTTACTGTGTTAATTGGTAGCACACCTATTGAAATTACTACTTACCGAAGTGAGAGTGGCTATTCCGACAACCGCCACCCCGATAAAGTTGAGTTTTCAAATAGTTTTATTGACGATGTTGTCCGCCGAGATTTTACAATGAACGGAATTGGACTTTCGCTTGACGGCAAAATTCGTGACGAAGTTGGTGGCAAAAAGGATATTGACGAAAAAATTATTCGTGCCATTGGCGACCCAGTAAAAAGATTTAGAGAAGACGCTCTTCGTATTCTTCGTGCTATTCGTTTTGCTTCATGTTTGGGTTTTACTATTGAAGAGAATACTAAAAATGCAATTCATAGTGAAAAAGAGCTTTTGAATAATATATCCAAAGAGCGAATTTTAGTTGAACTTAAAAAGCTTCTTTGTGGCGACAATGCCGAAAGTGTTTTGTTAGAGTATTCCGATGTTTTAGCTGTCTTTATTCCTGAGCTTAAAACAATAATCGGCTTTGACCAAAAAAATAGACACCACATTTTCGATGTCTATACTCATTCAGTTAAGGCACTTCAAAATGCACCGAAAACTCCTGAATTTAGAGTGGCTTTGCTTTTGCACGATTTAGGAAAACCGGTTACTGCAAAGGCTGACGAAAACGACGAGCTTCACTTTAAGCACCACCCAGCAGAGTCCGAAAAGGTTGCTCGAAAAATTTTAGATGACCTTCGCTTTTCAAATGCCGAAAAAGAAGCTATATTAAATTATATCCGTTTTCACGGTATTAAGCTTCTTAAAAAAGGCGAGGACGGAAAGCCAAAGTTTGACGAAGATAAAATCAAACACGCATTTCGCGATTTAGGCATTGATTTACTTTTAGAAGTAATTGAAATTAAGCGTTGCGACAACACCTCGAAAAACCCTAAATTCTATTTGGGCGACGAGTTTTTTGAACAGCTTAAAAATGCTACTCTCGACATTTTCTCAAAAGGGGAAGCGTGGAGCATAGCCGAGCTTGACATTGACGGCAACGACTTAATTACCCTTGGCATTAAGGGCAAAAAAATCAGCGAAACATTAAATAGGCTTTTAGATGAAGTAATATTTTGTGGCTTAACGAATAAGAAAGATAAGTTAATAGAAAAGATAAAAAAATAAAGACGAGAACTTCTGGTCTTTATTTTTTGAATTATGAATTATGAATTCTTAATTATGAATTATATTGCTTCGCCCACTCGTCAATTACCTTTCCAAACTCTTCGCCTTTCATTTCATAAAGGCAAAGTGAACGGTAGTCGTTATAGCACTCAAATTCGCCATCTTCAGCGTCAACACGCTGAACAACAAAAACATAGCTACCAAGTGTAAAAGCTGAAGCTTTGCCTGTTTCAAGCCCTTTAACCTTGTCCCAAAATCCGTCTGGGAAGTTGCCACCATTATTAGTGCCAACAACAGCGTTGTGAACATCAGCCGAGTCTAACATTTCAATAGCTTCGGTAATATCTGTTCCGCTGTTAATTGTGTCGGCAACGGCGTTAAAGTCTTTAACAAGTGCCTTTTGCGCCTTTTCTGAAAGTGGCTTTGCTTCGTCTTCTGAAAGCTCAAAAAGATAACCGGTAACAAAGCGGATAGATGCGAAATTTTCACGGAAATATGCTTTGATTTCTTTTTCGCTAACTGGCGATTTACCCTTTTCGCCGTAATAATTCTCTAAAAGAATTGTTTCATAAACCTTTGAAAGCTCAATTTTATAAATTGTTTCCTTTGAAATACCTTTAGACTTGTAATATTCCCCATAAATGTGCCAAAGGTCGTTAACATTTTCAGCAAGTGTTGCACGGTCAGTGCCTTTAACTTCAAGGCCTAAATTGTTAAATTCAGAGTTAATTGCAACATAGCGTGAAAGCTTTTTTTCAAGGCTTTCGTTTTCGCCTAATGTGCTTTCAAAATAAGACACAACTTCCTTGTCAATTACTGTGCCGTTAATGGTTGTCTTTTTGCCACAACCACTAAAAAGTGACACCACAAGGCAAAGAATAAGGCAAAAGGCTGTTAACTTTTTAAGCATTTTCTTCCCCCTGTGATTTTTTGTATTCGTCATAAAGCTTGTCTTTAATAAGGCGAATTTCTTCTTTCTTTCGGTTCTGCTCACGAACCTTTTCTTTGTTTTTGCCGATTATACCATTTCGCAAAAATGCCACAAGCAACATACCAAGCACCGAGCCAGCGGCACAAATGCAAAAGTCGCACATTGTGTCAATAACTCCGCTTTCTCGTCTTTGAAGGTTAAGGCCATAAATTGAGTCCATCGAAAACTCGTAAATCTCCCAACCAACTGCAATAAATTGTGCAAAGCAAATTGCGAAAAATGAAGAAATTGCAGGGCCAAGGTAGCCACGCTTTCTAAAAATAATGTTTGCAAGGTCATAGCCAAAATAAGCTGAAATAACACCTGCAATAAAATGAGTTAAAACGTCAATATGCTGAAAATCTGTTCGATTATTAACCGTTGAGCCAATGCACACCGCTGTAAAAATAAAAATATTAAGCCCAGTTTGTGTTTCAGGCGAAACTTCAATAATAAATGAGCGTGTGCCAAAGATTTGGAAAAAGTCCCAAAGATGAGTAAAAATAATTGCAAAAATAGCCTCTAAAAACTCAACCACAGAGCCGTGAAAAAGACCGAATATGCCCCAAGCGAGCATAATTACTCGCATTGAAAGCCAAAGTGCTTTATGAGATTTTGGTAAATAGCCAAAGCTTTGCAACATATCTAAAATCCTAATCTTAATTAAAATGAAACTGTTCTAATAAATGCAACGTTGTTTTCGCCGTCTGAAGCAGGCTTCATATTTGAGAAGTCGCCATCGGTACTGTTAGTTGTACCGGTAATAACAATTTGACCAGCTGGTGTGTAGCAAATAGCTGAAGATGCATCATTGTTTTCGCCACCAAAGCCCATTGCCGATTGAAGTACACCATTAGCGTTAAAGCGAGCAACGAAAGCGTCAGAGCCACCCTTGTTACCAATTGTGCGGAAATCTCTTGTACCAGACTCTGAAGTACCAGCACAAATAATGTAACCCTGTGCTGTAACAGTAACACCTGCAAATGAGTCGTCATGCGCACCAACAAATGATGTAACAAATGATGTAGCACCTGAGCCTGTAAACTTTGCAACCACTGCATCCTTACCGCCCTTGTTGCCAACATCTTTAAGGTCGCCGTCACTTGACTGTGAAGCACCTGCAATTACACAACCGCCGTCATTTGTAATAGCGATTGATGGGAAGTATTCAGCTCTTGAACCGCCAAAGCTTCTTGCGAATTTAACTGATAGGTCATCTTTAAGTCTAAAAATACCAGCATCAGCATAACCCTTAATTCCATATTCGCTGTTTGCTTTGCTTGATGAAAGTGAAGCTACAAGGTAAATGTCGCCACTTTGTGAAACTGCTAAATCTGTGAAATAGTCGCCAAATCCGCCAAATGCTGCTGTTTTCAAAACCTTACCCTTTGAGTCCATTTTAACAACAACTGCACGTGACTCGCCAAATGGAATATTAAGTGACTTAACGTCGCCATCTTGTGAATAAGCAAAGCCTGCTACAACAAGGCTACCGTCTGGCAATTCGCCAACGCCATAAAATGACTCGTTCTGTGTGCCACCCCAAGACTTCTTAAATACTTCTTTACCATTTTTGTCAAGCTTAACAACGAAAGCGTCATATTCGTCGCCATTTATAGAAACAAAGTTTGCTGATTTTGTTTCGCCAACAATTACAACACCGCCGTCTTTAGTAGGTGCAATTTTGTTAGCATTAACACCCATGTCGCCACCAATTGCAGTAGTCCAAAGAAGCTTGCCTTCGCCGTCATATTTACAAATAGCGGTTGCAATAAGCTCAGCATCTGGAACACTTTGGAACATTCCGTCGCGTGATGTACCAGTAATTGCGGCAAATACACCGCCGTCAGAAGCTGGAACTACTGAAAGTGCATTGTCAGAGCCGGTGCCACCCATTGTGTTTGAGAAGCTTTGATTTGTAGCTGTAATAACTGTTGTGTCAGTAACAACAGAGCCTTGGTCGTCAGTAACAGCGTTGCCTTTGTTGTCAGTAACTGTAACTGTGTCAACAACTGTTGTGGTTGGGTTAGTTGGGAACCAAATAACAGTTGTTCTAACCTCGCCATTTTCGTCTGTTAATGCTTCGTGGTTAGCGTTAGTAACAGGAATAATAATTTGCTGAGGTTTGTAGTAAATGGAGGTTTCAGCTTCGCCGTTTTCATCAGTTACCACGTTGCCGTTACCATCAGTAACAGTAACTATTGATGTTTCAGGAACAATTGTTACATATTCGCCGTGCTCGTCAGTAATTGCTTCGCCATTTGCGTCTGTAACAACAACTGGCTCAGTGTTTTTTAACTTGCAAGAAGCAAATAAACAGCTAATTGCAAGGAACAATGCGACAATGACAAAAAGTGACTTTTTATTATTCATAGAAGTTTACCTCCAAAGAAATTTTGTCCATACAATATAAATATAACATAATACTACTGTTTTATCAATAATTATTTTGTCAGAATTACAGCAGAGCAAGACGGAATTTTGACAGCGCCATTTTCTACATCTTCGCCCAAAAGAGCCTTTGCGTTTTGAAAGTCAACGGGTAAATTATAGGTTATTTCGTGGGTGTTTCGGTTGGCAATAACTAAAACACTGCCGTTTTCATCGTGGCGCTTAAATGCAACACAGCCTAGCATAGCCGAAACAGGAGTAAATACACCCTCAGAAAACACCTTGTTTTCAGCACGAATTTTGCCAAGCGTTTTGTAAAATTCTAATAATTCTTCATTTTCATTTCCCCAAGGGTAACAGCCACGGTTAAATGGGTCGCGGTAGCCTTGAAGCCCTGCTTCGTCGCCATAATAAATTGATGGAACACCAGGTAAAGTGTATTGAAGCACAACCGCCATTTTTAAGCGTTCAATGCCAATTTTATATTGGAAAAAGTCGAGCTTGTGGCTACTTTGCCACTCACGGT
Source organism: Candidatus Fimenecus sp. (assembly GCA_045641425.1). Classification (GTDB taxonomy): domain Bacteria; phylum Bacillota; class Clostridia; order Oscillospirales; family Acutalibacteraceae; genus Fimenecus. The sequence goes on along the minus strand of JAZUGZ010000159.1, from coordinate 5,305 downwards.
CTTTGTACTCTGAGCTTTCGCCTGCAAGGCGAGTAATAGCTCGTGGGGTGTCGTGAGTTCCAATGTGGTTCATCATAACATCAAGACACTGTTTTGGGTAGTTTTCAACAATTGTCATAATACTACTCATAAATTTTTCAGCATTAGCTTCACGGCAAAATGTAAGAATTGCTTCGGCGAATGGGTAGTTCATAACTGAGTCAAATTGGTCGCCAAGTAAATATCTTCTGCGAATACCATAGCTAAATTTATTAGTGGCATCTTCCCAAACTTCGCCTAAAAGTAACGCTTCAGGGTCGGTTTTCTTTAAGATTTTATTAAGGTCGTCAATGAAAATATCAGGAAGCTCGTCAGCAACATCAAGACGCCAGCCTTTAGCCCCAAGCTTTATCCACTTTGCTATAATTCCATTTTCGCCACAGATAAATTCGCGGTAACTTTCATCTTCTTCCTTAACTTCGGGTAAAGTCTTAAACCCCCACCAGCTTTCGTATTTCTCTGGGAAGTCTGTGAACTTGTACCACTTAAAGTAAGGGCTTTCCGTAGAATTGAAAGCTCCGAGAGTTTGGTATCTTCCTTTTTTGTTAAAATATAAACTGTCGTCGCCGGTGTGTGAGAATACACCATCTAAAATAATCTCTATTCCTATTTTTTTAGCCTTTTTACAAAGACTCTTAAAGTCTTTTTCATCGCCTAAACAAGGGTCAATTTTTGAGTAGTCTGCTGTGTTGTAGCGGTGGTTTGAATGTGCTTCAAAAATAGGGTTTAAGTAGATGCAATTTACACCTAAATCTTTAAGGTAAGGAAGCTTTTGCTCAATACCCTTAAGGTCGCCACCGAAATAGTCATTATTTAACACTTCGCCATTTTTGTCAGGTCTAAAATATGGCTCGCCACCCCAGTCAGAACGCATAATTCTGTCAGTCGGAATATCCTTTTTCTCTTCCCCTGAAAAATAAAATCTGTCAGGGAAAATTTGGTAGATTATTCCGCCCTTAAGCCAAGTGGGAGTCTTAAAATCTTTGCAAACTGTGAGTTGCCAAGAAGTGAGCGAGTCACTTTCGCCGCAAAATGCACCAATTCCGTCGCCAGAATTCAAAATAGAGCTTCTGCCAAATGCACCAACATAGTCAAAATAATAAAAATAAAGACCCTCGCTCAAAAACGGAACAGTTACAATAAAGCTTTCGGTGTCGCCGTCACAAAGCTTTTCCCAACCCATTTTGTACTCACAGAGTTCTTCGCCCTCTTTTTGAACCATTAAAAAGGCTTCTTTAATATTAAAATAGCAAGGAAAAAGTAGGCGAAAAGTAATTTCTTCGCCCGCATTTATGCTACCAAATTTACTTTTGAAAAATGTTTCTCGTGACTTAAACGGAATAAAACTCATTTACTTACTCCTTTGCCTCCCTTGTTAAAGGGAGGGGGACCGCTTGCGGTGGAGGGATTCAATGCTCATTGTTATATGGAATCCCCTCGCCACTTCGTGGCCCTCTCCCCTTTGACAAGGGGAGGTAATTACGAATTAAAAAGCGGGGATTTCCCCGCTTAAAATTTATTTTACTGTTGTGGCAACTGACTCGCGTCAAGCATATTTGCCATAAAGCCCTTTTTCTCTTTGCCTGGTTTGTATTTTGGTGGGTTTTCAAGCTTGTTTTTAAGCTTTTTACCTGAAGCACCGGCTAAAAGTTTGTTAATAGCAACAATTGTTTCATAGAAATCGTCATCTTCAATGTAGCTTCTGCAAACATCTAACATGTCAGAGTCTAACTCGCCAAGAATTGTAACACCAATTAAATTTTGTGTTTCGCTTGAACCATTTTGGTACATATCAACTAAAATTTTGAAAAGCTTTTTGCGAGTAGCAGCGTCGCCACTTTTAATTGTTGCTAAAATTTTAGCGTTAGCGTGATTTACAAAAAAATCTTCTGAAAGGAATGGGCCATATTTGTCGCTGTTTGCTTTGTATTCCTCTTTAAGCTCTGGGTAAACAAGAACAATTTTAGAAGCAAGAGTGTTAGCGTCATAGCTCATACCAGCTCTAACGTCAGCACGAGAAACAGTTTTTTGCGCCTGACGAGGCTGTCTAATAGCCTCTTTTTTGCCATAGCTTTCAGTAACTGTTTCAAGAATTTCGTTGCCAAGTGATTTAAGTGATTTTTCGTCAGTATCACGAAGCTCTAAAAGGTTAGTTGAAATTTTAGCAAAATCAGCGTCGCCATCTTTAACAAGAATATCTAATACATTGTCATAAGAGTCTAAACGAATTGTAGTGTTGTCTTTTTTGTAATCAGCGTAAACATTAACGCCTTCTTCTTTAAGTTCAACAAATGCAAAGCCAAGAGCCTCCATTTCATTTACAGTGCCCTTTTGAATAGCTTTCATTGCGTCAAGTCTTTCGAACATAAGGTTACCTTCCTTTGCTTAATGCATTTATAAATGTAGTATATCATATATTTTCTTATTTGTCATTAAAATTTTTTTATCTATTAAGTTGAAAGATTTACTATAATATGGTATTATAAACTTTGAACGATTTTTAGGAGTGGTATTTAATGAAAAATGCACTTATTTTATTTGGCGGAGTTTCAAGTGAGCACGATATTTCACTTCTCTCTGCAACTTCAGTTTTAAGAAATATTCCAAGAGATAAATATAATGTATATATGTTAGGTATTACCAAAGACGGCAAATCTTATTTATATACTGGCGACTTTGAAAATCTTAAAGAAGACGGCTGGCTTAAAGACGAAACTAAACTTAAAAAAGCAGTAATTTCTTCTTCACGTGCTGACCACGGAATTATCGTATTCAGCGAAAACGGATACGAAAACATTTACATAGATGTTTGCTTCCCGGTAATGCACGGCAAAAATGGCGAAGATGGCACAATGCAGGGCCTTTTAGCAGTTGCTGGTATTCCTTTTGTTGGCCCTAACACAATGGCTTCCGCTGTTTGTATGGATAAAGCTATGACAAATTCAATTTGTGATGTTAATAATATCGCACAAGCAAAATGGCTTTATACTACAAAATATGACTTCGAGAAAAACGGCAAAGAATTCGCAGAAAAATGTGGAGAATATCTCGGCTTCCCTTGCTTCGTTAAGCCTTGTAATGCAGGCTCTTCAGTAGGGGTTAGAAAGTCAACAGATGTAGATTGTCTTTATAAAGATTTAGAATATGCTTTAGAGTTTGACTCAAGAGTTGTTGTTGAAGAGGGTATTGTAGGAGCCGAGGTTGAGTGCGCAGTAATGGGTAATGACGAACCATTTGCAGGTGCAGTTGGCGAAATTGTTCCTTGTAACGACTTTTATGACTTCGATGCAAAATATGTTGATGGCTCAACAGCTTTACATATCCCTGCTCGAATTTCAAAAGAAAAACAAGAAGAAGTAAGAGCCCTCGCAATTAAAGCCTATAAATCTTGGGGTTGTACTGGCCTTACAAGAGTTGACTTTTTCGTAAGAGAAAGTGATGGTGCGGTTCTTCTTAACGAGCCAAATACAATTCCTGGCTTTACTAATATTAGTATGTACCCAATGCTTATGAAAGAGGCAGGTATAGAATACGCCGACCTTATTGATAAGCTCCTAAACTTTGCTATGGAGCGTGGAGTGGACTAATGAGCGAAATTAAAGATGTTAATTTGAATCTCACTTTCGAGCGAGATAGTGAAGACGGAAGAGAAACTGAGAATTTTACTGTTCTTGGCACTCTCGAAATAGAAGAAACTAAAGTAAGAGTTCACTATAACCGCAATGAAAATGATGTCAAGGAAGATGTTACCTTGATAATTCATAAAGACTTACGCGTTGAAATAATGCGAAAGGGTGGGGGCTACGAAAGCCAAATGTTTTTGCGTCAAGAAAAAGAAGTTAATGCAAATTACTTAACACCTTACGGCGCTATGAATATTAGCACAATCGGTAAATTTGTAAACTTCCTTTTTGATGGAAGCAAAGGCGTTCTTAAGCTTACTTATGAGCTTTTATTTAACCACGAATATTATTCAACTAACAATGTAACCGTAAAGATAGAGGAGAAATAAAATGTCAAAAATCGTAAAACAAGCAACTGAATCCTTAAAAACTTTAATAGTAGAAGCACTTGGTAAGGCTATTGCAAATGGCACACTTCCAAGTGAGCCAATTCCAGCATTTAATATCGAAATCCCAGCTAATAAAGACAATGGCGACTACTCTTCAAATGTAGCATTTGTTTGCGCAAAGGTTTTTCACAATGCCCCTCGCAAAATTGCAGATGCTATAGCTGAAAACATTGACCTTGCAGACTCTTACTTTACAAAATGTGATGTTGCCGGTGCAGGTTTCCTAAATTTCTTCTTATCTCCTGAATTTTATGCCGATGTTTTAATTGATGTTAACACTTTAGGTGCTGACTATGGCAGAAGTGACTATGGCAAAGGCCAAAAATATAATGTAGAATTTGTTTCTGCTAACCCAACGGGACCAATGCACATGGGTAACGCTCGTGGCGGTGCACTTGGCGATTGCCTTGCAGCAGTTCTTGACTTTGCAGGCTACGAAGTAGAGCGTGAATTCTATGTAAATGACGCAGGTAACCAAATCGAAAAATTTGCACTTTCACTTGATATTCGCTATCAGCAGCTTATCAATGGCGAGGATTCTATTGAGCTCCCTGAAGATAGCTACCACGGTGAAGATATTAAAGAAAGAGCCCAGCAGTTTAGAGCTAAATTCGGCGATGATTATATAAACAAGAGCGAAGAAGAAAGAAGAAAAGCACTTGTTGAGTTTGCTTTGCCACTTAACATTCAAAAAATGCGTGACAATATGGCAAAATACCGCATCGAGTATGACACTTGGTTTATGGAAAGCACTTTACATAATAGCGGCGATGTTAAAGAGTGCATTGACTACTTAACTAAAAAAGGTCTTACTTACGAAAAAGACGGTGCTTTGTGGTATAAGAATATCGAAGTGCAGACCGAAATGCTTAAAGAACAGGGCAAAACACAGGAAGATATTGACAAATTAGAGCTTAAAGACGATGTTCTTATCCGCCAAAATGGTAACCCAACTTACTTTGCGGCTGATATTGCATACCACAGAAACAAACTCGTTACAAGAGGCTTTAACAAAGCTATTGATGTTTGGGGTGCTGACCACCACGGCCACGTTGCTCGTATGAAAGGTGTTTTAAGAGCACTCGATTTAGATGAATCAAGACTTGATGTTATTCTTATGCAGCTTGTAAATCTCGTTAAAGATGGAAAACCAGTTAAAATGAGTAAGCGTACTGGTAAGGCAATTACTCTTAC
>JAZUGZ010000158.1:0-2230 GCA_045641425.1 Candidatus Fimenecus sp. | reverse complement strand
ATTTGTAGCAACCGTTAACTACTTCGTAAAGAGTACCGTCACCACCACAAGCGTAAAATCTAACATGCTCGCCTTTTTTAGCTACTTCTTCAACATATCTTTGACCATCACGAAATTCTTTTGTAATGTAAATTTCAGCATCAAGGTCGTGTTTTTTAATATATTCTTCAATAGTTGGGATATAAGCCTTTGAAGCCTTACCCTTACCTGAAACGGGGTTTACAATAAAATAATGTTTCATTTTACATTCCTCTTTTACTTAAAGTACATATAAAGCTGGCATTTAATCATACCATTATAAAGTTTTCTTCTCTTGTCTGCCTTTTTACCAAAGCAGCTTTCAAACTCTTCGTCAGGGCTAATTATGTAATAAGCCCAACCTTTTTCTGGTGTAAAAATTTTACCCATTGTTTTGTAAATATCTTCGGCATTTTTAATGTCAAGCATTCGCTCGCCGTAAGGTGGGTTACAAATTACAGTACCCTTTTCACTTTGACGCTTAAAGTCTTTAATATCACGCTTACTAAAATCAATTCGCATATTAACGCCAGCTCTTCTTGCATTTTCCTGAGCAATTTGAAGAGCGTTAAAGTCAATATCAGAACCATAAGCCCTAAAATCCGCATCACGAATTACAAGGTCGCCTGCTCTCATTCTCTCTTGTTGCCAAACTGAAGCTGGAATATTTTCAAATCTTTCAGCCGAGAATGAACGGCGAATACCAGGGGCAATATTAAGTGCCTTCATAGCACCTTCAATAAGTATTGTACCCGAGCCACAGCAAGGGTCGTAAAGTGTGTGGTAATGTCTAACTCTTGCAAGCTCTGCCATAGCCGCCGCAAGTGTTTCTTTAATTGGTGCGGCATTGGCAACTGGTCTGTAACCTCTTTTATGGAGTCCTGCACCAGTTGTATCAATGAAAAGAGTTACTGTGTCTTTCATAATTGAGAACTGAATTTGATAAACTGTGCCAGTTTCTTCAAACCAATTTATATTGTATTTCGTTTTAAGGTGCTCAACCATTGCTTTTTTAATAATTTTTTGGCAATCACTAACCGAAAAAAGCTTTGAGTCAAGTGAATATCCTTTAACTGGGAAAGCATCTTTTTCGCCAATCCACATTTCCCACGGAATTTTCTTAACACCTTGGAAAAGCTCTTCAAAAGTCTGAGCCTTAAACTCGCCCATACGAATTAAAATTCGCTCGGAATATCTTGAACAAATATTAGCTCTGGCGAGTATGTTTTCATCGCCTTCAAAATCGACTCTGCCATTTTGTGCAACAACATTTTGTGCGTCCATTCTTTTTAGCTCGTCAGCAATTAAGCCTTCAAGACCCAAAAGGCACGGAACAGTAAATTTAATCTGCATTTTTTAACCTCAAAACGAAATATACTTTAATTAAATAGTATATATTATTTTTTTATTAAAGTCAATTTTATAAACAGTAATTGAACAGCAAGGCCATTTTTACAAATTTTTCAATAAAAAATGTTTAACTCGTCAAAGTTTTGTCAATTTTCCTATTGAAAATATTTATTTATAAATGTATAATCTAAAAGGTTAAGCAATTTTTCCAAATTAAGTAAAGGAGTTATCAACACATGAAGTATTCAAAAGAAGTTGAAAACATGTGCGTGGTTGCAAAAGGACCAAAGCACGACCCGGCTCCAATTCCTGAAGAAGGTAAATGGATTGCCGCTAAACAAATTGGTGATATCTCAGGCTATACTCATGGTATTGGCTGGTGTGCACCACAGCAGGGCGCTTGTAAGCTCTCTCTTAACGTTAAAGATGGTATTATTGAAGAGGCTCTCGTTGAAACAGTTGGTTGTTCAGGTATGACTCACTCAGCTGCTATGGCTGCTGAAATTCTTCCTGGCAAAACTATTCTTGAGGCACTTAACACTGACCTTGTTTGCGATGCTATTAACACAGCAATGCGTGAACTTTTCCTTCAGATTGTTTACGGTCGTACACAGTCAGCATTCTCAGATGACGGTCTTGTTATCGGTGCTGGTATGGAAGACCTTGGTAAAGGTGCTCGTTCAATGGTTGGTACTATGTATGGTACTAAGGCAAAGGGCGTTCGTTACCTTGAAATGACAGAAGGTTACTGCACAAGAATGGCTCTTGATGAAGATGATCAGGTTATCGGTTACGAATTCGTTTCACTTGGTAAGATGACAGACTTCATTAAGCAGGGCATGGAACCAAACGAAGCATATAA
>JAZUGZ010000157.1:0-2047 GCA_045641425.1 Candidatus Fimenecus sp. | reverse complement strand
TTCTCAATGCCTTCGCCCTTTGCAAGACGAACAAAGTCTGTTGCTTTAATATCAGTGCCAAGAGCTTTAGCAACTGAATTAATGTAACCAGCAACTGAACCATCAAAGAGATCTGAACGTACAAATGGCTGATCAAGTAAGCAAACTTCCTTAATTTGCTTTGAAATACGACCCTGAACAAGACCAACGAAGATCTTATTTTCAGCAATTTCAGCTTTGTGTGAAACAGCAATTTCAGCAAGAGTTGCATAAGCTTCTTTTGAAATGAAGTTAGGGAAGTTCTTCTTCTGTTTCTGATCAAGTCCCTTGAAAATTGTTGTATCTTCTTCGCTCCACTTACCAGCACATGCTTCTTCAGTAAGGCTATTAAGAATTGGAACTGGAAGTGAATCAGGCTTATTTAATGCACTTTCAATAGTGATTGACTTCATCTTTTCAAGTTCATCTTCTGACATTGATTCTTTGCATAAATATTCTGGGCTCATAGCAGCAATTTGCATTGCTACATTCTTACCCATTTCTGCAAATTCTGGTTTAGCAGCTGTTGCATCGTCTGTGTCGAATGCAATCATAACGCCTACTGTACCGCCAGCGTGAATATAAGTTGCAACGTGACCGTCCATACGAACGAAACGACGAACTTTCATGTTTTCACGAAGAGCAAGGAATACTTCCTGAACTGCTTCTTCAACAGTACCTGTACCATCAACAACCTTTGTCTGGAGAAGTGCTTCAACGTCTGCTGGGTTTGTTTCAGCGACTGTTTTAACAACTGACTTTGCAAGGTTTACGAATGGTTCACCCTTAGCAACGAAGTCTGTTTCACAGTTAATTTCAACAAGAGCACCGCATTTGTCATTGCTATAAGCAGCAACAACGCCTTCAGCAGCAACACGGCTTGCCTTTTTAGCAGCTGATGCAAGACCTTTTTCTCTTAAAATCTCAACAGCCTTGTCCATGTCACCATCTGACTCAACAAGAGCTTTTTTACAATCCATCATACCAACGCCAGTTTTCTCACGAAGAGCCTGAACGTCTTTAGCTGTAAATGCCATAATTATTACCTCCGATATTTAATATAAAAGTTTAGCCCGTAACAAAATGAAACGGGCTAATTAGATTTATTATTCAGCAGCTTCTTCAGCTTCTGCTTCAACTGCTTCTTCAGCAGCTGCGCCTGCTTCACCCTGTCTGCCTTCGATAACAGCGTCAGCCATAGCACCTGCAATAAGTTTTACAGCGCGAATAGCGTCGTCGTTACCTGGGATAACGTAGTCAACGTCATCTGGGTCGCAGTTTGTGTCAACGATAGCAATAACTGGAATGCCAAGCTTCTTAGCTTCGAGAACAGCAATCTTTTCTTTTCTTGGGTCAACAATGAATAATGCAGCTGGCTGCTTCTTCATTTCTGTGATACCACCGATGAACTTTTCAAGCTTTTCGATTTCAAGTTCATACTTAGCAACTTCCTTCTTTGGAAGAAGATCGAATGTGCCGTCTTCCTGCATTGCCTTAAGCTGAGCAAGTCTTCTAATTCTTTGCTTAATTGTTGTGAAGTTTGTAAGCATACCGCCGAGCCAACGAGCATTAACGAATGGCATACCGCAACGGATTGCTTCTTCCTTAACTGAGCTCTGTGCCTGCTTCTTTGTGCCTACGAAAAGGATTTCGTCGCCGTTTGCTGCGATTTCCTTTACTACATCGTAAGCTTCCTCAAGCTTCTTAACTGTTTTCTGGAGATCGATAATGTAAATACCGTTTCTCTCTGTGAAAATGTACTCTGCCATTTTTGGGTTCCATCTTCTTGTCTGGTGACCGAAGTGAACGCCAGCTTCGAGTAACTGTTTCATTGATACTACTGACATGTGTTTTTTCCTCCTTATTTTATCCTCTGTATGGGTCAACTCTTACTTGGGACACAGTAGTGCAATTCCAAGTAAAATCGCCACACATGCGAATTGCTGAAAAATTATAGCACACAAAACTTTGAAATGCAATAGTTTTTTTCAAAGTTTTTAGCCGAAAATATCGTCTTGCAACCTTAAAA
>JAZUGZ010000156.1:0-4099 GCA_045641425.1 Candidatus Fimenecus sp. | reverse complement strand
GTCATAGCCTACAAGGAAGCTCATTGCATAGAAAAACTCGTTTCTAAATATGAAAAGAACTGGGAATGCACAAATCACACTTACAATGTATTTTCTTGAAATAGGTATTTGCGATATAAAATAAAATGGTACAAAACAAATTGATGATTTATGTATAGTAAACGCAATTAACGCAACTATTATAAACTGAAGTAGCTTTCTTTCTCTAATGTATTTACCACCAATAAATACAATAAGAACTGTAGCTAAAGTTTGACGCATACCTGTAAGGGCAAAAAATGAATACAAGAATGTGTCAAAAATAAACATACTAAGCATAGGATATTTTGAGTTTTTATATACCCAAACTCCCATTATTGAAAACAATATAACAGCAAATATAATTAGATATATTTGATAATTGTCTGTAAAAAGCTGTACAAGCTTTTCAAACACATCATAACCTGGGTCTTTACCCTCTCCATTTACATATACAAAATAAAATTTGTCAAAAATATCTTTCCAAGAGGTTTCCTTTGCCTTTTCAAATCTTAAAAGATAGCTATACATATCTGGAGATGCTGTCATACCACGAAGGCCTGAAATCAGCACCCATTGTATTGATGTTATTATACAAAATGCTTTTTTGCCTGTTTTACCACCTATTATGAGTAAGAAAAATATACCCCAAATAAACGTAGCAAGCATATTCCAAAAGTATATATTCATATAAACAACCCTTTAGTTCTGCCAGAAGAATGTATAATCTGTTCGTGAGAATGCATTAGTTGCCAACAACAACAAACCAACTATTCCTACATATACAGGCACCCTCATTCGTCTATCAAATGATTTTATAAGTTTTGGAACAAACAGCATTAAATAAAGTGAGTAATACTGAACAGTTCTCATAGAAGCCGGATTTACGAAAACAAGTGGAATGAGCAGTAATCCCATAAACATTGCATTGAAGAACATAGTGTAGTCTTCACAGTTTTTCTTAATATAATAGAAAAGTACAAGTGAGGACGCAACAATTGCAAAATACATAAACGTGAACATGTATGCGCCAGAGTTTTCAAGCTCGTAATAATCATAGCCTACGATTGAGCCTATGAAATAGAAATATCTGTTTCTAAATATATAAAGGATTGGAAAGGCAGTAAGTACACTTACGATATATTTTCTTGAAATAGGTATTTGCGATATAAAGTAAAACGGTACAAAGCAAATAGATGATTTATGAACCGTAAACGCCACAAGCGCTATAATTAGAAACCTTTTTAAGTCCCTTTCTCTAATGTATTTACCACCAATAAATACAATTAAAATTGTAGCTAATGTTTGACGCGTACCGGTAAGGGCAAAAAATGAATAAAGGAACGAGTCAAAAATAATCATAGAAATCATAGGGTAATCCGAATGCTTATAAACCCATATACCCATTGCTGTAAAAAACATTACGGCTACTATAAACAAAAATACCTGATAATCATCAGTAAATATCTGAACTACTTTTTGGAAAATGTCATAGCCTGGGTCTTTACCCTCTTCTTCAACGTAAACGAAATAGAATTTCTTAAATACATCTTTCCAGGGCATTATTTTGGCATTATCAAATTTTAATTTATAGCTCATCATATCTCTGGATACTGTCATACCACGAAGGCCTGAAATCAATATCCATTGTATTGATGTAACTATACAAAATGCTTTTTTGCTTCTCTCTGTATGGCCTAGAACATTGAATATAGCACCAAACGCCAGAGTTAGCACAACGTTTACAAAATATATATTTATATTCATTAAAAAGACCTTTAACCTTTAATTAAATTCTCATATAATTCTTTCATTTGTTTTGTAATGGCGTGTCTGCTAAAATTATTAACAGCAAAAGCTCTACAATTTTCGGTGTAGAAATTTTTAGAATTCTTTTTTATTGTTCTAACAGCATTTAACATACCATTTGCATCTGACAACTCAACTACAGCACCACAACCATTACCAGCAAGCTCTGGATTTGCTGTTGAATTATAGCAAATAATAGGTGTTCCACAAGAAAGTGCTTCTGCTGAAACCTTGCCAAAGCTTTCTTGATAAGAAAAAGTTACAAACACATTTGCTAATGTGTAATACTGTGCAAGCTGTTCTTGTGACTCTAATTTGCCAACCGAAATAATATTTTTAGGAAGCTTTACTTCCTTATCAATTTCACCAACGAGAATTATTACTTCATCCTCTAAAAGACTTTTCGCAAGCTTAATAAATCTATCAAGCCCTTTAGCATTGCCCCATTTTTGAGCTACACCTATAATCACAAAATCATCTTGAATACCTAACTCATTTCGCAAGTCAGATTCAGTAGGCTTGAATTTTTCTGTATCTATCCACAAATATTTTCTTTCAATAATTTTAGCATTTTTAGATATTGGAGAACGCTTGCATTCATTTGTTATCCAATCAGAAATACCTACAATAGCAAGTCTTGGAATGCTTTGGAACAGTTTAACTCTATCACAAAAAACTGCTTTTGTACTATCAACAAACCAACTGTCATTACCCTCGTGAATCTGTGGACAATTTTTACACTCGCTTTCCCATTTGTAACAGCCAAGCTCTGTGTAATGCATACATTTACCTGTATAAAACCAGCAATCATAAAGTGTTATAACAGTAGGAATGTCATTTGTTGCAAGATAATCAAGAATCATCGGCAAATTGATGTAATTTGCGTGAAGATTGTGAAGATGCACAATGTCTGGCTTAGTTTTTTCAATATGAGAAATCAATTTTCTTGTGTTTCCCTTTGAAAAATACCCCTGTTTACCAGTAATTCTTGATAACACCGCATGAGATTTAATTGTAAGTTCATTACCAATTTGATAAACATTTTCGCAACCGTAGGTTCTTGAACAAGCACATTCTGATTTAATGCCGAGTTTATTCAAGTCCTCATTAAGCTCCATAAGGCTTCTGCCCGTGCTTAAATGTTTATAAACTGCATTTACATGCAATACCTTCATTTTTAAATCCTCATTTTTGCTCAAAATTAGCAGTTTTTCAATTCAAGTACAACTAATTCCTTTTCACTTGAAGTGTTTTTAACTGTGTAATTATACCCCGCAAGAATATAACAACCTTGTAAGTTATCATCAGAAATTTCAAACTTAATTTCTTCATTAGAATAAATGCTCTTTGCGCATATTTCGCCCTCGCCACAAATTGCGACCAAAATTTTAAACTGTGAATTGCTCCAAGCGAAATTCTGTTCATCATTTGCACTTATTTTTAAAACATTAACACTTGTGTTTGCCTGCATCTTCATAAGTGTTGTTGAATTGTTCATTTTAACAACAAACTTTTCATTTGGAAGATAAGACAAATATGTTGAATAGAGCTTTTTAGCAAATGAATTGTTTGGAATTTTAACCATATTATGGAATGAATCTTCTGAATTAAAGCTTTCCAACAGGTCAACTATTTCGCCCAATGTTACCTTGTGCGAGCAAGGCACATAGCAATAGCGACCATTTTCATCAGCCACAGCATCTACTCCGTCATATTTACAATAATGCTCTTTTCCCTCAAGGGCATCAAGCATTTCTTCAACAACATCATCAATATAAACGAGTTCAAGCTCTGTTTCTCTATTGTTAACGGTATATTCTAAGCCATTTGCAACCGCATTACAAAATGTTGCAACCGCTGAATTGTAATTAGGTCTTGACCATTTACCAAACAAATTTGGAAAACGATAAACAAGCACCTTAACACCTGTTTCATTTGAATAATCAAAGAATAGCTCTTCGCCTGCAAGCTTTGATTTACCATAGTCAGAGCCTGCAAATCTGCCAATGAGTGTTGCCTGAATTGATGAAGAAAGCATAACCGGTGCTTTGTTGTTATATTTCTTTAAGGTTGCAAGTAAATTGCTTGCGAAATCAACATTACCAGTAACAAACTCTTCATTGCTTTGAGGTCTATTAACACCCGCAATGTTAAAGACAAAATCTGCCTTTTTGCAATACTCATCAAGAAGCTCTGGTGAAGTATCAATATCATATTCAAAAATTTCTTCAATTTTAATATCACGAGTTCTGTTTTTATTCTCTTGAATGTT
>JAZUGZ010000155.1:0-8447 GCA_045641425.1 Candidatus Fimenecus sp. | reverse complement strand
ATGAAAGATGTAAATAATATTTACACCTACATCTTCTCTGTTCCAGCTACGGATCAAAACGGTAATGACCTTGGTTCTTTCCTGTTTATTCGTGAATTTGACTCAACAAACAGTACACTCTTCCTTGATAACGAGGGAATGGGTGAAGTGCCTGTTAATATTGCATTCAGAGTTGCTGTTTCGCCAACACTTCTTGACAGTAATACAAAACAGCCAAAAGCTGATCAGGCTTATTCATACCTTACCTCAACTGTTGAAATTGACTTTACTTCAGGTGTTGAAGATGTTACTAATTATGAGGTAATTACACAGTTTACACTCAATAACTTTAGTGGTAGATCACTTACAATGGAAAATGGCTTCCCAGTGCTTGAACAGGCGTGGCTTGACAACGCTTACCCAGCAGGTTGGAGCGCAGATGCATCAGTTGGCGGCGCACCTTCAGGCACAGCTGTGCAATATATTACTCAGCGTGAGCCACTTAAATATAGCGGTTCAAGTGTGACTAAAGATGTTTCTGCGTACATTAATGGCGACGCTAATATGATGCGCTTTGTTTCAGAACGTGCAGTGGATTCAAAGGGTAAAGCTGATGATTTGTCTTCTGCAGTTAATATGGCATCTTGCCTTACAAAGTTCCTTTTTGCTGATGGAACAAGAAATGGTGCAAGAACAATTGGTGCACTTCGTGACTTCCGTGATAATGTGTTAAAGGGAACAGCGGTTGGCGACTGGGTAATTGACCAGTATTACAACAATTGGTCGCCGGCACTTATTTCAGCTTGTCAAGAAAATGAACAGCTCAAGGCTGTGCTTAAAGCTGTAATTTCGCCTGCTTCAAAGGTACTTGGTCTTTTAGCAAGCGAGTAATAGTAATATAAAACAACTAATTTGTTAGTTTTTACCAATAAAGCAGCAATTTCTTTGTTGAAAATATGTTATTGACAAAGTTTACTAACGGGAATATAATGTGAATACAAGGTACGGAACGTTCACATAAGTTCCTGTCTTACGGATGGAGGTAATACCGATGCACAGTTTACTTCGTAATCGCAAAGGTTTCTCACTTGTTGAGCTTATGATAGTAGTTGTCATTATGGGCATTCTTATTGCAGTTGCAATTCCGCTTTACGGTGCAGTTACTAAGAACGCTGAAAAGCGTACTTGCCAAGACAACCAAAGAACAATTCGTGCTGTTTACGCTCGTTATGTTCTTAATGAGGCAGACGGTTCTACAAGGTCAATTTTCAAAGCGGGTAAAACTTCATTTAATGGTGCGACTGACACACCTGAAGCTACTTTTGAAGATGGATTCCTTGAGGGATTTGAAAATGGTGAGCTTCCACATTGCCCAGTTGATGGTTCACATTACACAATAACAATTACTAGTGATGTTGACTTTTCAATTACTTGTAGTGAAGATGGTCACACAGCTTCATAATTGTGAATTTGAACAAACAAAAACTCAAAGCATTGTAACAAATGCTGAAAATTCAAAAAGGGTATTTACATCGGCTTGTTAAAGGTGTACAATTACTCTTACAAACAAGGTATTTAGACCAAATGGTCTTATACATATTCTCAAAATAAAAAATTATTTAGAAGGAGAAATTATTATGAGAAAACTTATGAACAAAAAAGGCTTTTCACTTGTTGAGCTTATGATCGTTGTTGTTATCATGGGTATCCTTATTGCAGTTGCTATTCCGCTTTATGGCGCAATCACAAAGAACGCAAACAACAAGACATGCGCATCTAACGTAAAGACAATCAAGAACAACGCAGCTAACTACTATGCATCATATGACCAGCAGACAGCTGACAAAACTGCTCTTCTTTCAATGATGGAGGGTGGTGCAGCTCCTAAGTGCCCAATCGACAAGACTAAGGACTACTCAGTTAAAATTGCTGCTGACGGTTCAGCAACAGTTTGCTGCCCTAACTATGACACAACTAAGGGTCATACACCAGAAGGTGCTGTTACAGCAAATACACTTGCTGATTCAATCTCACTTGGTGCTTAATTCTTAATTAACTAATAAAGGCGAGGGGTTTTACCCCTCGTTTTTTTATGCCTTTTTCTATTGAATAAGATATGTATTTGTGATAAAATATTTATGTGTATATTATGTCTTGGAGTGGTAGTATGAAAACAAGAAAGATAAATTATATATGGTTTGCACCGGTAATAACTTTGGGCATTCTGTTGGTACTTTATGCTATTGCAGAAATTTTCCCGTTTGGGCCAAATACCAGTGCCTTTTCTGACGCAGTTGGCCAATATATTCCAATGCTTGCAGAAATGGCAAGAAAGATTAAAACTGGTTCTTCATTATTCTTTACTTGGCACGCGAATAGGGGTAGCAACTTTCTTGCGATTATTTCATATTACCTTGCAAGCCCACTAAATTTAATTGCAGTTTTCTTTGCAGAAAAAGATATTGACAACGCATTCTCGATAATAACATTATTAAAGCCGGTTTTAATGTCTTTAACATTTGGAATTTATCTTAAACATACATATAAAAAGAATGATTTATCAGTAGTAATTTTTTCAGTTCTTTGGGCTTGTTCAGGATTTATTGTTGGTGCATTTTTCTTTGTTTCTTGGATGGACTCAATTATTTATTTGCCACTCGTAATTCTCGGCCTTAAAAACCTTATGGATGGTAAAAGTGGTTGGTTTTATTCACTTTTCTTAGGATTAACAATAATTTCAAACTTCTACATTGGTTGGATGGTATGCATTTTCTGTGTTATTTATTTTATTTACTCATTTGTTTCTGATGATGAAGTCGTTTATGAGGGCGTTTCAGCTTCAAAAGAAGAACAACCAAAAGCAGAAGAAGACACGGTAAATATTTTTGATGCTTTCAAAAATTCATATTTACTCGGTAGTATGTTCCGTTTTGCATTTGCATCAATCTTAGCAGGCGCTCTTTCGACAGTTCTTTCATTACCAACTGTTTATGCACTTCAAGAAACATTAAAAGGAACAACAAATGCCGACACTTTAGTTAGCACAAATATGTGGGGGCTTTTAGCATCTCATATTATTCCATTTAAGAATATTTATGATACTTTAGGTTCGAACGAATGTATTTTTGCATTTTGCGGTATTGCAACAGTTGTTCTTTGTACTGCATATTTCTTCTCAAAAGGAATTTCTGTTCGTAAAAAGCTTGGAAATGCATTTTTGCTTGTTGCATTTTGGGCATCAATGTGGCTCTATCCAATTTACTTTACTTGGCATGGCTTTGGCGAGCCATACGGAATTATGTATCGTTTCGCCTTTCTTTACAGCTTTGTGCTTCTGAAAATTGCTTATGAAGCATTTTGTAACATCAAAAACATTCCGCTATATGGTTTTTTAGCAGGGCTTGTAATGTGCATTATTGATATTGTCGGAATTAAGCAAAATGGTTTGTTTAATGCTTATTTCTCTTCATTATCATTCATAGCACCTATTGTTGCTTTTGCCTTGATTTTTACAGTTGCGTTAATACTTATTTCAAAGGGCGTAAAGCCTAAGCAAATTACAGCTGTTTTATTAGCAGTGGTAATTCTTGAAACAGTTGTTTTGAATAAAGATAATCTTAATAAACGCAATTTGACATCGCTCATTGCAGAAAAAAATTATGTTGATGAATTTTCAAATAATATTTCTGAAGATGAATATTTAGCTTTTGATAAAAAGGATACAACATTTAGTGACATTGCAATGTATGGTATGTTGTTTAACAACAATGACAACAGTACATACTCTTCACTCGCAAATGGCGACTTTACTTTATCAATGATGTATTTTGGCTGTTATGGTAACGGAATCAATGCAGTTGATGGAGCTAAAGAGCAGACACCAATATTCAATATGTTCTTCCCAACTAAATATTATTTAGATGGCTCAGAAAATCTTTCTGAAAGTAAATTCAGAAAAGAAATAACAAGCAATGACGGCTACACTCTTTATGAGAACAATTACACAATGCCGTTTATGTACACTATTCCGACTACTATTGACGAGTGGGATCCATTTGCTTATATTTCACCTGCCGATGACCAAAATGCAGCATTCAAATATATTACAGCATTAAACAAAGATGTTCTTTCATATAATAAACTTCAAGATATTAAATATGAGAACTGCGTATCAATGTCAAACCTTGACCGTATGGAAGAAACTGGTGCTGAACAAGATTATTCAAATGATTTTTATGAGTTCTTAGAATCAAAAATGTTAAGATTCTCAACTAAAATTCAAGATACTACAAAGCCAGCTTATGTTACAATCAATTCTGTTGCACAAAATGACGGCATTATGTATTTGTTTGTTGATGTAACTCAGTTTACAGATTTAACAATTTCAATAAATGGAACAGAGCGTAAATATTCAGCTTTTGGTATTGGCGAAAACAGAACCTATGAAATTGGCGAGGTTAAAAAGGGCGATGTATTAAGCGTTACTCTTGGTGGCTATCATCATGACAGAGATGCAAATGGCAATGTTTATCCAACACCTTACGAAGCTATTGGTGCACTTAGTTATACTGTCGATATGAATGTATTTGAAGAAGGCTATAAGTTACTTGATTCATATAGCGACACAGAACTTTTGGAACTTTCTGACACTCATGTAAAGGCAAAAGTAAATAGTAGCATTGATGGTTACCTTTATATTCCAACAGGCTTGGACTATGGCTGGACAATTACCATTGACGGTGTTAAAACTCCACTTTATAATCACGAAAGCCACATTCTTATGACCGAAATCACAGAAGGTGAGCATATTGTTGAAATGAAATATGTTCCACAAGGCTTTGTGCCGGGTGCTGTAATTTCAGGCGTTTCAATTGTGATTTTAATTGCTTGGGCAGTAATTTCTAAAAAACGTGAAAGGGAAATGAACAATGATTGATTATCAGCTTTATCCTAAACTTTTTGTTTCAGTATTTACATTTCTTTGTGGTTGCTGTATTGGTAGCTTTCTCAATGTACTTATTTACAGAATACCTATTGGAATGGATTTCAAAAGGGGCAGAAGCATGTGCTTTAGCTGTAAACATCAGCTTCATGCTATTGACTTAGTTCCGCTTTTTAGTTGGCTTTTCCTTGGTGGTAAATGCCGTTACTGTAAGGCTAAAATTTCGGCTCAATACCCAATTGTTGAGGCTCTTACAGGTATTGCATTCACAGCAATTTACTGGCTTGGCACTGACTGTAAAATAAATCTTGCATTTTTCGGTTACTGTATTGCATTCTCAGCACTTATTGTAACAACTGTAATTGACTTTAGAACAATGGAAATTCCTGATTCAATGTGGATTACCGTGTTTGTTGGCTCGTTTTTCGTTTATGCGCAAGAGTTAATTGATGACAAGGGTTTTGACCTTAAATGCTTCTTAACTCGTTTTGTAGGCATTTTTGCGGCAAGTGGCGTGCTCTTTATTCTCGCACTTATTACTAAAGGCGGAATGGGCGGTGGCGACATTAAGCTTATGGCTGCTTGTGGCTTTTTGCTTGGATGGAAGCAGGTTATTTTAGCACTTGTTATGGGCGGTGCTATTGGCACACTTTACCTTGTATTTATGGCAATTAAAAACAAAGGTAAAGTTCCGCGTAAAGTTCCATTTGCGCCACATCTTTCTATTGCAGTTTTCATTTGTATGTTAGTTGGCGACAAAATCCTTAACTGGTATTTGAATCTTTGCGGAATGGCACCTCACGTTCACGACCATGAGCACGAAGCTATGATAAACATATTTAATACACTTGCTAATTTAATTAAATAATGAAAGGCGTGATTTCCCACGCCTTTTTTATATAATTCCCAAGGGGGTGTAATAGTGACACAAACACTTAACAAGGCTGAAACCAAACAAAGAAATTTGTCTGTTGACTTAATTAGAATAGTTGCATTTTGCTTGGTTGTATTTGTACATTTCTTTTTGAAAACTGACTATTATAATATTCCGTTTTCAAGTGTTAAATACGGACTTCTTACTTTTTTGAGAAGTGTTTGTATGATATGTGTTCCCTTGTTCATAACTTTAACGGGATATTTAATGTCAAACAAACGTCTTAATAAAAGATATTATAAAGGTATTGTAAGAACATTAGTTATATTTATAATAGCAGAAATATGTTGTATGATTTATGACTATTTTGCCTTTGAAAAGCCATTTGGGGAGCAGATTAAGTCAATTGGAGATGCACATTACTCTTGGTACATAGATATGTACATAGGATTGTTTTTACTTATTCCTTTTTTGAATTTGGCGTATAATGGCTTGGAGAATAAAAAGCAGAAGCAAATATTGCTTGCTACTACATTTGCCGTTTGCTGTGCTATACCAACAGTTGTAGGTTATTTTTTAATGCCACAAGGGTTTTGGAAGGTTGCTTACCCGTTAGCATATTATTATGCAGGGTGTTACATTCGTGAATACTCACCTAAAATTAGTGCTTGGAAATGCTTAGCTTTAGTTCTTGCATCAAATTCAATTTTAACATTGAGCTTGTATTTATTATACCCTAATAAAGTTTACCCTTTGAGTAATCACACAGAATATCCATCTGCATTTGTTTATGTTACAGCGATATCAATTTTTTGCTTACTCATTAACTCAAAGCAGAAACTTAATGATAGTAAATTAGCAAAATCTATTTTGCCGAGTCTTTCAAGATTAACACTTGGGGCATATTTAATATCATATATTACTGACGATATGGTTTATGACACTTTGTATGCTTATGTACCAAATGAGCTTACTCAGTTTTACTATTTCCCCTTAACTGTTTTGGTGTCAATAATCGCTTCGCTTTGTTTATCATATTTCATAAATTTAATTTGTGATGGAGTATTACATATAATAAAATTCAAAAAGGCATAAAAAATCCCCCTACTTATTTTAGTAGGGGGATTTTTGTTGTTTGTAACCTTTAATTATACAAGCCTATTATTCTTAATCATTGGTGTACCGCATTCTCTTGAGTGGTAGGATTCGCTTTCTTTCCATTTTTTAGTAACCTTACCATTTTTGATTACATAATGCGAGCCATTGTAATAGACTTCTCCAGTGTAGCTACTTGCGAATAAATTGTCAATTACAAGTCTTTCTCCATATTTATTTGACGCTATGCCACACCAGTTATATGTAACCTTTCCCTTTTTTACGTAAACCCATTCGCCTGGGTCAATATCGTCATTTTTTGACATATAGATAAGCCCTGTTGTAGTTTCAGAAAACTTACCTTTAACTATATATCTACAACCATATTGGTTAGTTGAAAGCCCAGTGTAAGTTGGGTCATAAACGCCATTTTTAACATAACGCCAGCCATATGTATTTTTTGCCATACCAGTAAAGTCTTCTATAAACTTACCATTTTTAATATATACCCACTTACCAGGCATAATGTCAGATGTTCTTGGAATCCAAATAAGACCGGATTTTGTATCGGCAAACTTACCATTAACCATATATCTAATTCCGTACTGATTTTCTGAAAGGCCAGTATAGGATTCATCCAATATACCATTTTTAACATAACGCCAGCCATATCTGTTTTTAGCCATACCGGTATATGAATAATCAATACCGCCATTGTATAAGTAAGTCCATACACTTGGAACTGTATATAAACCGGTTTTTGTGCCTAAATCCATAGGACTATATATCAATTCGTAATCAACAGCATATTGATGACCAATAGAACCATAAGGAGCGGATAAAATGAATCCTTCAACATTTACTATATCTAAATAAGAGATTTCTTCGCCATCAACTACTTCTGTTACTAACTCTATTGTTTGGCCAAAAGCTAATTCGCCAAGTTTTTTTACACTTGTAGGAATATACACGAGCTTAAGAGAAGTGCAATCCATAAATGCGCCTTCGCCAATATCGATAATACTTCCAGGTATTCCAACCTGTTTTAATGAAGTGCAACCAGCAAATGAATATTCGGCGATTGAGGTCATATAGTGAGTAATTGGAGCATTTTCAAGAGAACTACAACCATAAAAAGCATAGGAGCCAATATCGTAAACAACTGTGCCAATATCAACCTTTTTAAGTTTTTCACAGCCCATAAAAGCATTTGAATTAATTGAAGTAACATTTTTCATTTTTACTTCTTTTAATTCTAAACAGTCAGCAAAAGCATCTGAACGGATACCAGAACAATTATTTAAGTCAATAGTTTGTAAAAATTCATTTGATTCAAAGGCATTACGTCCAATGGTTATAACTTTTGCTGGGAGAGTGAAGCTTGTACCTGTTTTAGCACAAGGGTACAACAAAAGGCTTTCCATATTCTTGCTGTATAAAACTCCGTTACTTGAAGAATAATTTGTGCTTTTTGAATTAACTGATATAGATTTAAGCTTTTCGCAATATGAGAAAGCATCTGCCGAAATAAATTCAACATCTTTTCCAATTGATACT
>JAZUGZ010000154.1:0-5970 GCA_045641425.1 Candidatus Fimenecus sp. | reverse complement strand
AAAATAGTCAAATTAAGCTCACTTCCTTCCTTCGTGATACATATGTTACAATTGCAAGGGACAGCCTTAGAAAAGAAAAGCTTAATGCGGCATATTTCCGTGGCGGTATTCAAATGCTTATTGACACACTTGAGTTAAACTTTAAGGTTGATATTCCTTATTATATGATTGTTGACTTTGAAATTTTTGAAGCTATTGTTAATGAGCTTGGCGGTGTTAATGTTGAAATTACCGACAAAGAAGCTGACTACATTAACAGCCACGACCACATGGATAAAACAGTTAAAGGCTTTTTCCCTGAAAAAATTTCAGGTGGCAAAAATCATTTTACTGGTGGTCAAGCTCTTTGGTATTCAAGAATTCGTTACCTTGACTCTGACTTTATGAGAACACAGCGTCAAAGAAAAGTCATTAAAGCAATTATTGACGAAGCTGTTAAAACAAATCCTATTGAGCTTATTAAAATCGCTGAAGGAATTATGCCAATGATTCGCACAAATATTCCATCAGACGAGCTTATGAATATGGGCATTGACGGAATTAAAGGCACAGCATTTTCATTCCCGATTGTTCAGCACGCTGTTCCTGTTGACGGAACTTGGAGAGGTCAAAATATTTCTGGCGTTGGCTCTTGCCTTGTTCTTGATATGGATGAAAACGTTAGACTTCTTCATGAGTTCTTGCGTGAAAAACAGCTTACAGATGAAGAAACAGCTTAAACCGTTGGAGGATAAAATATGAAAAAGGCAAAAATGACACTTGTGTCAGAATTTACAAATGCAAAAATAGACGAAAGAATTTATGGTTCTTTCATTGAACACCTTGGTCGAGCAGTTTATGGCGGTATTTACGAGCCAGGTCATCCGCTTGCTGACGAAGACGGCTTCCGTACTGATGTAATCGAGGAAATTAAAAAGCTTAATGTTCCGATTGTTCGCTACCCAGGTGGTAACTTCGTTTCAGGATATAACTGGGAAGATGGCGTTGGCCCTGTTGAGCTTCGTCCTAAAAAGCTTGAGCTTGCTTGGGGTGTTACAGAGCCAAATCTTTTCGGTACAAATGAATTTGCAAAATGGGTTAAAAAGGCAAATTCACAGTGTATGATGGCTGTAAACCTTGGTCTTCGTGGTGCTGAAGAAGCAAGAAACCTTGTTGAATACTGCAACCACCCATCTGGCTCTTACTGGAGTGACCTTCGTGTTTCTCACGGCTACAAAGACCCACACAAAATTAAAACTTGGTGTCTTGGTAACGAAATGGACGGCCCTTGGCAGATTGGTCACAAGCCAGCTACTGAATATGGTAGAGCAGCACTTGAAGCTTCAAAGGTTATGAAATGGACCGACCCTGACATTGAAACAATTCTCTGTGGTAGTTCAAATATGGGCATGAGCACATTTGGCGAGTGGGAATCAACTACTCTTGATATTGCTTATGATTCAGTTGACTATGTTTCATTACATATCTATTTTGACAACCGACCAAACGACACAGCTTCATTCCTTGCTAAGTCAATGATTATGGACGACTTTATTAAAACAGTTGTTTGCATTTGCGACTACATTAAAGGTAAAAAGCACTCAAAGAAGCAAATCAACCTTTCTTTTGACGAGTGGAATGTTTGGTACCATTCAAATGGTGCACATGTTGACAGATGGTGTCAAGCACCACATCAGCTTGAAGATATTTACAACTTTGAAGATGCACTTTTAGTAGCACTTCTTCTTATGACACTTCTTAAACACGCTGACAGAGTTAAAATTGCTTGTCTTGCACAGCTTGTTAATGTTATTGCACCAATTATGACTGAAAATGGTGGTAAGTGCTGGGAGCAAACAATTTTCTATCCATTTATGCACCTTTCAAATTATGGTAGAGGTTATACACTTGTTTCTAATGTTGACTCACCAAAGCACGACACTAAAGAATTTACAGATGTTCCTGACATTGAGTCAATTGCAACTCTTTCAGAGGACGGCGAAAATCTTACAGTATTTGCAGTTAACAGAAATCTTGACGAAGATGTTATGTTTGACGTTTCACTTCTTGACTTTGATGGTTTTGAAGTAATTGACGCAATTGAAATGAGTGGCTTTGATGTTAAGGCTGAAAACAATGTTACAAGCCAACCAGTTAAACCATTTAAGGCCGAAAAGCCAACAATTGACGGCAAGGTTATGTCAATTCACCTTAAGCCACTTTCTTGGAATGTTATTAGACTTGCAAAAAAGAAATAATTATAGTAAAATAAATTTATAACTTTTGAAAGAGTGATGTTATGGCTACAAAATGTCCTGAATGTGGACACACACTAAAAATTTGGAATATTAAAGCTGAATGTCCTAAATGTGGAGTAAACATTCCTAACCACAACTGGGAACAACGCTTAGAGATGGACGCAGATGTTGCTGAAAACTCATTTGCAAGGCTTCATTATAGAACAAAGAATTTTAAGTCAGCAGTTTTTGGCTCAAAGCTTCGTATTGTTCGACTTGTTATGACATTTGCACCACTTATTGCACTTGTTCTCCCACTTTATTCATTTAAGCTTTCTCTTCCATTTTATGAAGGTAAACAAACCGTTTCATTCCTTACATTCATTTTGAATTATTTGCTTAAAATTGACATTGGTTCAGTTTTAGCTCTATTAAAGGGCGATGTAATGGGTACAGCTACAACACTTGTAACAGTTGCTTGTGTGCTTATGCTCTTCTCAGTAGTATGTGGTGTGCTTAACTTCTTTATATTACTTATTGCTGGCATTAACCTTCGTTATGTATTTAATATAATACTTAACTGTTTAAGCACTCTTTCATTTGGTGCTGCTGCATTTGTGTTTGTTCAATTCACAAAAGCTTGCACAGAGCTTGGTGGCGGAATTATTACAGATGCTCACGTTGGTTTTGGCTTTATTGTTGGTTGTGTTCTTTTTGCTGTCAACTTTATTCTTAATGTAATTGTTGGTAAGTCATTTGCCGACCAAAAAGCTAAACAGCCAAATATTGACGAATTTGTTGAAAATGAAATTCGTGAACTTCGCGCACCAAAAGCTGAATAATTAAAAACAAAAAATTAAAAGCAGGTAAGAAAAAACTTACCTGCTCTTTTTTATTGTATTTCAAAATATACTCTGTAACGCCCGTGCAGTATTTTGTAAAATGGGCAAAGGGCATGACCATCAACCTCAAAGTTTAATCCGTCAAGCTTTTTAATGTTGGTGTTTTTAAGCTTTTCACAAGGGATTAACTCTTGTTCGGTAAAATCATTTTCGCCTTTTGCGTGGTCACTTTCAGGACAATTTTCATTTCCTAAATGCTCGGCTAAAACTAATTCGCCAAAAGTAAAATACGCAAATTTCTCATTATCTTTTTTAGTATGTATTTCAATTTTACGCGGTAGATAAATTTTAACTATGTCCCCTTTTGCGAAATTGTTACATAGAATTACATATCCATTTTCGTCACTTGAATACTCATTATTTTTGTATTCAAGTTTGAAATCCTTACACCAGCAAGGTTTACGGAAATATATTTTACCGTTATAATCACTTTGAAATTCAAAGGTCATAACATTTTCATCTGCTTTGTTAAGATTTGCAGATATCTTTTCGTCTTGAAGCTCTGACTCAATATATAAATTCACATACAAATTTTCACTATAGTTAAAAATTAACTTATTATATGTAAATGGGTTTTCAAGTCCTGAGCCAAAGCAACACCAAAACGACTCTTCAAGGGTTGAATACACCTTGAAATTGCTCGGTGCAAGTCCAACGAAATACGTTTTCATACCCTCTTCATCTTGTGACGGTAAAATATGATTATAAAGTGCTTTTTCAATGAAGTCAAAATATTTGCCACTATGCTCTTTATTCCAAAGCTTTTGAGTAAGTGCAATCATATTATTAGTATTACAGGTTTCGCAAGTGTTTGTCTTAAGTGGCTCTTCATGACTTTCACAAAAATGCTCGGCAACTCCGTGGCCACCAATTGCGTGCGAACGGTTATTTACTACTGTATCCCAAAAGAACTTTGAAGCATCGTAAAGATAATCTTCACCGCTATTCGAGTAAACTTCTATAGCACCAATAATTTTAGGGATTTGAGTATTAGCGTGAAGTCCAGTTAAATTGTCTATACCCTTTGAAAGTGGTAATAATAATTTCTCTTCACAAAAGAATTTTGATGCAGTTTCAAAATCTTTATTGTCCGTATGTTTATAAAGACGAGAAAGAACATCATTCATTCCGCCGTATTCGCATTTTAAGAGCCTTTCACGTTGCTCATCGCTAAGAGTAGAAGTTGTATTAAAAGTCCATTTGCCAAGCCTTTCAGCTACTTTAAGGGCGTTTTCTGTACCTATATTCTCGTAAATATCAATAAGTCCTCTAAAAATTTTATGAAGCGAATAGTAAGGCACCCACCAGCCACCAAGTGCAAAACCCTCGGCAATAAAATTTTCAGGATTTTTGAAAACATTATCAAAGCTTTCACTTTCAGGGAAGCCCGCAATATATCCATTCTCGCCCTGAAGCTCCATTAAAGTGTTTACACAATATTCTGCTTTTGCCTTTGCTTCGCTGTCCCCATTTACGCTATAAAGGAATGAAAGTGCCGACATATAATGCCCAAGGGTATGACCTGAAATTCCTTTTGCTTCCCAACCGCCATAGCGTGGTGCTTTTGGCTCTTTACCCATAGCTTCAAAGCACGGTGCTAAAAGTCTGTCTGGGGAAAGCTTCATTAAAACACTTCTACCAATCTCAAATGAAGTACGAAAAAGTTTATCATTAAGTGTTACTTTCATAAAAACTCCTAAACAAAAAGCTCTGTAAATACAGAGCTTTATTTTATATATCCTTATAATAAATATTACGAACAAGACCGCCGTATTTTACTTTTTGTGAGTGAAATACATATCCGCAGTTAAGAAAATTATTCTTGCTGTATTCGTTATTTGGCGAAACAGTCGCAAAAATCTTCTTGAAGTTTCTGCTCTTTGCAACTACTTCAAGCTTTTCAAGAAACTGCGCTTGAAGCCCATTTCCACGAAACTGTGGTCTTACAATTACAAGCTTAAAGTTTACTGTTTCCTTAGCTTCAGCTTCAGAAAAACCTGCATCTAATGCAATGTTTTCATTTGAAAGAGCTGGGTCAAAAAGCACAGCAAAGCCTGCAAGCACACCACCACAAAACGCTCCTAACGTGTAGTGCGGCTCATTAAGGCAATCAGCCAATGACTCACGGCTATTTCTTCTAAGAAGTGAATCATCTGTCATAACTTCAAAAGCCTCTTCTTGAATTTTACAAAGTTCATCTATATATTCACAAGTGAGCTTTTTGAATTCAAATTCTTCTTTAGGAAATTTCATTATAAATCACCTTTTCTTGCTTGTAAGTTTTTTATATGTATCGGCATCTACTCTTTTTTCAAGTGAATATTCATCGTGAAAAATTGCGCTGCCCTTTTTCTCACGGCACTTTCTCCAAGCTTTTTCGAGTCTGTAAAGGTTTCTAAAGTTATTTGGTGCTTTAACTAATTTTTGCTTTTGCACATAAGGATTATGTACAGCAATAAAAAATCTATAACCAAAAAGATCATCGAACATGTCAATAGTTAATGTGTTTCGGTCAATAAGTAGTTGAAACACTTCAAAGAATGTAAGATAGTTTGAAATATAAATATTATCAAGGTCTAAATCAGGGCAAGTGTCAAAATCGTAATTTTCAAACAATGTGTATGCGTGTTTATAGTCCTCATTTTCAACAAACATTTGATTAAGATTTGCTAAAAACTCACCTTCAGACACTTTTCTTGACTGAAAAAGTTCAACGCCAAGAAGCACCACGCTCATTGCGGCAACTATACCGGAAAAAAGCTGAACATTGTCAAAATTATTCACTTTTCCGATTGCCATAATTGCAAGAGCAACTACAGCTGAGAGCATCTTTCTTGATATGCGCTTTGTTT
>JAZUGZ010000153.1:0-2948 GCA_045641425.1 Candidatus Fimenecus sp. | reverse complement strand
AGTTCGATTCTCGTCCGGGTCACCACATAGTAAAAATCCGAACTTTTTTAGGTTCGGATTTATTTTTTATAGACTATAAAAAGACAACGGCAGAGGCTAAACACCTCTGCCGTTTTTATTCTTTCTTTTTCGTGCGATTCGTGAATCGCCCCTACATAGCAAAATTATATTAGATTCATTAACCAATCTTAACTGACTTAACTGTAATTATATCGCCTTTTGCATTTTCTGGGATTTCGAATGTTACTTTATCGCCAGTATTTGCAAGGATAATCTTTTCAGCGTTTGCTACTGAAACCTTATAATAAGGAGCTTTGTCAGCAAGTTTTACATAGAAGTAAGTTTCGCCACCAGTTGTAGCTGTGCGAATATCTTCAGCAGTTCCGCTGACAGTTACATACTTAACCTCATTTTCCGGCTCTTTATCTTCCTCCTTAACATCATCAACATCAATATTTACGTTGATTCCGTTTTTCTCAAGTTCTTCAGCGTAATTTTCTACACATTCAGAAAGTGTAGCACCTACTGATACAATAGTTGACTGGTTAACATTAACGAGTGCATACATTTTTACAAGTCCGCTGTCGTCTTTAAGAGCCATAAAGTAAGTTGGCTCGCCACTTACATTAAGAAGAAGTGGGAATGTTGCAGTATAATCATATTGCTGAACCTTACCTTCGGCAGATGTTCTTGCTGTATCTTCAAGTGCGCCTGAAACTTTATAATAATGTGCATCTTTTGTTCTTTGGTTAACAAGAACGAAGCCAATTATAGCTTGGTCAGATGTAATTGAAGTAACGCCAGTGTACATATAAACGTCATCGTTAAGTGCTAAATAGTTATAGCCAGAGCTTGTAACCTTAACGTCTTGCTGGCCAATAATTGAGTTCCAAAAGCCGTGATTATATTTACCATAATAATTAAACTGCTCATTAAGAATTGATGCAGAGTAAATATGGTCTATCCACTGATATGCTTCATCAGTAACAAATTTATCTGTATGAAGTTTAGTCTTGCCCTCAAGATTTGTAGAAATAAGTGTAGTTTCACCTGTTGCGGAATCAACAAGCACTGCGCCAATAACGTCAGTACCACCGAAAAGGCCAATAGTTTTATCAAGTACAGGCACAACCCAATATGGTCTTCCAGTATCGTCAATCTCAAATGATGGTAAATCGAACATAAGTGTAGGGTACTTGAATCTACAATGGCGAATAAGGTACTCGTTAAAATGCTCTGCAGGAGAATACTTCATTGGCTCGTCAAGTCTTTGAACGTCTGCCTTTTCATTTGTCATATCAACAATAATGAAAGCTGGAATACCATTTTTAGTATTCTTTAACCACTTAAAAATGTCGCCATATTCAAGTGACTGAACACGAACTGGTTTACCCTGATAATTAATTTGTGTTGAATAATAATCAGAAACAATAAACTGTGAAACAAAGTCATCAAGCTTACCGAGTGTACGAGTTGCGAGCATATTAGAAGAATCTTTGTCAAGTCTTGGAACAGCATTAAAATCGATTTCGGCAACATCTTTTGCAAAGTCGCCATTTTCAACCTTAATAATGTTTTTGTATGCCTTGGCTCTGAAGAAAACTGCACCTGTAAGGTAACCAATTCCGAGAAGAATTGCCATTACAATTAAAATTGCGATTGGTGCTTTCATTTTGTTTTTGGCTTCTTCCATTTTTTCAGGTCTTGAATAAGCACCTGCAAGCATACCATAAATACCGATAAAGATTACAATTGAAAATGCAATCCAAATATACATTTCAATTGCCTTAAAGTTAAATGCCGGAAGCATAAAGTAATAAAGAGCCGCTGAAATTAAAACAGCAACAACAATTGCGATTGCAAGGCGTTTGCCGTCTGATTTGCTCTTTTTCTTTTTGCCGTTAAAGTCAACTTTAATTGGTTTCAAAAAATCGCCTCATTTCAAATTGAATACAAAGTCATTATACTTTATTTTTGACACATTTACAAGTGCATAGACAAAAATTAAAAGGGGCACACCCCGCGCCCCTTAAATATTTATAAAATTTTCTTGCAATAAGGCTCGCAAACGCAATTCTCACAGTGAGCTTTTCGAGCTATGCAAGTATCTCTACCGTGAAGAACACAGCGGTGGCAAAAATCGTTGCTTTCTTCAGGTGGCAAAATCTTTTTAAGTGCCAATTCAACTTTCTTTGGGTCTTTGATGCCATCCACAAGCCCCATTCGATTAGAAATTCTTATTAAATGAGTATCTGCCACAACGGCAGGCTTGCCGTAAACATCGCCAACAATTAAATTTGCAGTTTTTCTGCCGACACCTGAAAGAGTTGTTAAGTCCTCAATATTATCGGGCACTATGCCACCGAATCTGTCACGAACTCCTTTTGCCATTTCGATAATATCTTTCGCTTTGCCGTGGTAAAACCCACAAGAGTGAATAATCTCTTCAACATCTTTAACATCAGCATTGCAATAATCGTCTAACGTGCGATATTTCGAAAAAAGAGCGGGAGTTACTAAATTAACTCTCGCGTCAGTGCATTGTGCCGAAAGACGAGTTGCAACCAAAAGTTCAAATGGATTCTCTGCCCTAAGGCTGCAAACCGCTTCAGGATATTTAGTTTTAAGTGCTTCAATAAGAAGCAATGCACGTTCTTTTTTTGTCATAGTTTACTTTTTTGTTTCGTCTAAGCCTAAAAGGTAATCGGCTGATACATTAAAAAATTTACAAATTGCTATAATATCGCCAAGGCTTGGTTCTGTTGTACCTGTTTCCATAAACGAAACTTTTCTTTGTGTTATACCAAGTGCGTTTGCTAAATCCTTTTGAGTGATAGTTGGGATTTTAGCGCACCTGAGGCTCTTAAGCCTTTCGTTAAATTGCATTTTCAACACTCCAATTTTTTCGCGTGCGATAATATTATCATAAAAAATCGAATTTGAAAAGA
>JAZUGZ010000152.1:0-2262 GCA_045641425.1 Candidatus Fimenecus sp. | reverse complement strand
CCGCCATTTGCGAGCATACCTGCATAACAAGCAAGCTGAATTGGAGTAAATAGGTTATCTGACTGGCCAATAGCCGCCTGAACAACGTCGCCAGGGTACCAAGTGCCACCTGCGGCCTTTCGCTCGTCAGGACTTGCAATTACACCCGTTGCTTCAGTAAGCTCAACGCCTGTTTTAGCACCTAAGCCAAATTTCAAAAGGTATTCGCCAAGCTTGTCAATGCCAAGCTGTCTGCCCACCTCATAGAAATAACAGTTACAAGAGTTTTTAATAGCTGTTTCAACTATTTGTGGTGTGTAACCGTGATTATTGTTGTTAAAGCACTGGAATGTTTGGTCCTTAAAATAAGTGTAATAAATATTACAAGGAACCGGAGTTGTGGCTGTAACAATTCCCTCTTCCATACCTGCCATTGCAACAGCAGGCTTAACTGTTGAACCTGGGGCGTAAGTGCTTCGAAGCGCTCTGTTCCAAAGTGGAGCAGTTTTGTCATTAGTTAACTCAATAACATTTTCTTTATATGTTTCAAGGTTATATGATGGGTATGTTGCACAAGCCAAAACGCCAAAATCGTTAACATCAAGCACAACTATGCTACCTGCAGGGTTAACCGCTGATGTTTCTTTAAGGCTTTGGATTCGTGAGTTCAAAATTGTTTGAACTTGTTTTTGGAAATCGGCGTTAAATGTTAAAACTACATTACCACCATTTATAGGTTCTGTTGTAACAGTTCGTGTTTTTGTACCATCTGCATTTGTAATGGTTGTCATTACACCGTTTCTACCCCTAAGGGTTTCTTCCATTGCATTTTCAATACCAAATTTACCTATTTTGTCAGTAATTGCATAAGAGCGAAGCTTTAAGTCTGTTTTTTCTTCATCAGTAAGTTCAGGATTTTTAACTGCTTCGTTATATTTTTCGGTTACAGCCTTGTATTCATCTGCATTAAGAAAATCGTAAAATCCAACAATATGCGGAGCAACTGTGCCGTCTAAATATGCACGAGTTGTGTCAATTTTAACCTCAACACCTTGGTAAAATCTGCTTTGCTCTTTCAAAATAAGAACAAGCTCATCTGGTACATTTTCAGCAAATGTAAATGGGTTAACAGTTGAAAAATCCGCCTTTGTCATTGCAAAATAAACAGAAGCCATTTGAAGTGCTTGCTTTTGTGAATATTTTTCAAGAGAATAATATTCAACTAATGCATCAAAGCAGTTTTGGGCAGTTGCATAAACATTAAGATTCAAGTAATCTTTCTTAAAAAGCAAAGCTTTGTCATTGTCTGAATTTTCTGTGAACTGAAGCTTGCCGTCATTTAATTCAATTGGAAGTGTGCTGTTAAATTCAACACCATTTTTCTTAAAAAGCTTTATGAGCGAAGAAACAATTTCGTTTCGTTCATCTTTTTTAGACGCTTTGGGAAAATATCCGGCATCAAAATAAACAGTATTTGAAGAAATATTATATACTAACGCTTTACCATCACTGTCAAGAATTTCGCCTCGAACAGCTTGAATTTTTGAAGTGCTTGACGAAAGAGTAAGCTTCTTTGCAGAATATTTGTCTTTATCTATAATTTGAATTCTAAACAAATCTGCACAAAAAAGTGAAACAACAAACACAATAACAAGAATAAACGCTGTTGTTCTAACCTTAAAATTATAAGATGTTTTCATTCGTCAGCCTCCTTTCAAAAATTTTAAGTGATTTAGTATTCGATATATGAAACCTTGAATTTTCTATTTACCCCTCTAATAAGAATGTACCAAAATGGAGTTAATACAATTGAATAAACCGCCATTGGTAAGTAATATCTTAAAAGAAGCAACAAAGCACCGTCAATTCCCCTTGCCGCAATAAAGAAAACTGCGTAAGTTAGGAAATAAAACACAGTGAACAGTGAATTCATCCAAATGTATGTTACAATGTTATTTCTTAAAAATACACGCAAAAGTACACCGCAAACAGCACAAGCCACCGCAAGGTAAAGTGCATTGTAGCCATCGGCTGCAACTGTTACTGTGTCCCAAAGTGCACCAGCCAAAAGCCCTAAAGCCGCGCCTATAACCTCGCCCTCATACATAGCAATACAAATTGCAGCTGAAATGAGCAAAACTGGTCTAACTCCTAAAATGCTCGGAAAAATCGGCAAGGAGTTTTGAAGCAAATGTGCAATTAAAAGTGTTAACACATAAATTGCATATTTATTAAGTTTTGTCTTGTTAATACACGTCATCTTATTTTTCTCCGAATGAAGTA
>JAZUGZ010000151.1:0-8402 GCA_045641425.1 Candidatus Fimenecus sp. | reverse complement strand
CTCCGTTTTTCCCTGGCAAAGAACAGAAGAACAGCTGCCACAGTCTCCACAATTCTTCGAAACCACCGAGTTGCTACTCTCGCCATTTTTCTTTGCAGCATTTAAACGAACCTTATTCTGTATAGCTATTATCATAGCCAGTACAAAAAATGCCCCGGGAGCCATAATAAATATAGAAGCTGGCTCATACCCTGGTAATACTGTTTTCGAAAACAGAGTTCCTGCTCCAATAAGCTCTCTTAAAAGACCAATACTTGTAAGACCCACAGTAAAACCAAGTCCCATTCCAAGTCCATCAAAAGCTGAAGAAACAACTCCATTTTTATATGCCCAGCTTTCTGCTCTTCCCAAAATAATACAGTTAACAACAATAAGAGGAATATATATTCCAAGAGCTGAATACAAAGCTGGAACATAGCCCTGCATCAACATCTGTACAATCGTAACAAAGGAAGCAATAATTACAATAAACGCTGGAATTCTAACCTTATCTGGAATAATTTTTCTCAACATAGAAATAACAATATTGGACAAGGTTAAAACCACTGTTGTAGAAAGTCCCATACCAATAGCATTTATTCCTGATGTGGTAACAGCCATTGTTGGACACATTCCAAGCATAAGAACAAATGTTGGATTTTCCTTTACAATACCATTGTAGAGGCGTTCTGTTACACTATTCATTTGAAGCACCTCCTTCGCATTCATAAAAATACACCAAAGCCGCATTTACACCATTTGTCATAGCATTTGATGTAATAGTAGCGCCTGTAATTGCCTGAATTTCATTTTCGGCTGTTGCGTTTTTAGAAACTGTAAGAGCACCGCTCTTGCCTTTGTATTCATCTCTAAATCCGTCTTTCTTCGCGTTCATACCAAGGCCAGGTGTATCATCAATAGTTAAAATTTCAACGCCTGTAACTTTACCGTCAACTGAAAGGCCAGTCATTACTTCAATAGCACCGCCATAGCTTTTATCAGTAGTGGTAATTGCATAGCCTACTGTATTACCGCTTGAGTCTTTACCCTCAAAATAAATGTTGCCGTCTTTATCTTTCTTTTCTTCAAAGGTTTTAGCATCTGTGCAAACCTTTTGACGAGCTTCGGCTGCTGTTTTCTCGGCAACCGCTTTGATTTTTTCTTTAGTTACAGAATTTGTAAATGCCAAAAGAGCAGTTGCAACTGTGCAAATTAAGAAAAGAGCAATTGTTGGAATTAAAATATCCTTAAAATTTATTTTCATTTGCTTTTAGCCTCCTTTACTTTTTTAGGAGTGCCAAAAGGCTTTGGAATTGAGATATGCTCAATATGTGGAACTAAAATGTTCATAAGGATAATTGAGAATGAAACACCCTCAGGAAGATTACCGAAAATACGGATAAGTGATGTAATTAAAGCACAGCCAAGTGCATAAATCACTTTACCTCTTTGTGAAACAGGAGAAGTTGTATAGTCAGTTGCCATATAAATAGCACCAAGCATAAGTCCACCAGCCATAAGCTCGTAAGCCACAAACTGAAGCGAGTCAAGTGCATTATTACCAGTTGCAAATCCTCTTGCGAGCATTATTACTGCAACTGTGCCAACATAGGTTACTGGAATGTGCCAAGAAATTACTTTTCTTACGAGAAGATAAATAAATCCAAGAAGAAGTGCAGCTACGCAAACCTCGCCAAGACAACCACCGCGAACGCCTAAGAACATTCCAAGAAGGCTTGGCTCTGGTATTTCGCCTGCTTTAAGAGCAGCTAATGGTGTAGCTGATGTAATTGCAACTGAACGAGCAAGTGGCTCTGGGTATTTACCCATAGCACTTGGGAATGAAAGCATAAGTGCAATTCTACCAACAAGTGCTGGGTTTACAAAGTTTTGACCAATACCACCGAAGAACTGTTTTGCAATTACTATTGCAAAGAAGTCGCCAATAATAATCATCCAAATAGGAAGATTTGCAGGAACATTAAATGCTAAAAGCATACCTGTTACAACTGCTGAAAGGTCAGCTATTGTATTATGACGCTTCATAACTTTACGAGATAAATACTCAAATACAACACAAGTTACTACTGAAACGGCTGTTAGAATAAATGACCTAATACCGAAAACATAGCAAGAAACAATAAGCGATGGAACAAGTGCAATTATTACATCAAGCATAATGTTTTGTGATGTTTGCTTTGAACGAAAGTGCGGAGAAGCACTAACTACGAGTTTTTGTTTAAGTTCGCTCATTTTGTTCCCGCCTCCCTTATAATTGATTTTGCAAGTCGCATGTGCTGAACAAGTGGTTTACCTGCTGGGCAAGAGTAAGCACATGAACCACATTCCATACAAACCATTGTGCCTGAATGTTGTAGTTTTTCAACATCCTTTGCTTTTGAGAATCGAACAATATTTGTAGGAACAAGACCCATTGGGCAAGCTTCGTGGCATTTACCGCAACGAATACAGTCTGTTTCTTTTTTAATAGCGAGTGCGCCTTTATGCTCATCAGTAAATGCTAAAAGTGCATTGTTACCTTTAAGAGTTGGGTAGTTAATACCTGAAAGCGCCATACCCATCATAGGACCACCGCAAACGATTTTTTCAGGTGTTTCCTTAAATCCACCGCAAAAGTCGATTATGTAATCCATCATAGTACCAACAGGAACACGAACGTTTTTAGGCTCTTTTATTGCAGAGCCGTCAACAGTCATACTACGAGAAACTAAAGGCTTACCAGTTTTAAGGTATCTACCAACGAAAGCAATTGACGCAACGTTCATAACTACGCAACCAACGTCAGACGGAAGCTTTCCAGGTGGAATACGTCTGCCAGTAGCTGACTGAATAATCATTTTTTCAGCACCCTGTGGGTAACGAGATTTAAGAATCATAATCTTAACCTTGTCGCCATCGTCATTATCTCTGTCTGCAATTTCTTTAAGAACTTTAATAGCTTCTGGCTTGTTGTTCTCAACCGCAATAATAACACTTTCAATGTTAAGATATTCGGCAACAGCATAAACGCCCTCTAAAATGTCATCACTATGCTCTAAACACTCGCGGTAGTCAACTGTAATGTAAGGTTCACACTCCGCAGCATTGATAATAAGTGTATCAATTTTAGCATTTTGTGGAAGATTTAACTTAACGTGTGCTGGGAAGCCCGCACCGCCAAGACCAACAAGGCCAGATTCACGAACCGCTTTAATAAAAGATTCTGTGTCGTGAACATCAGGTGGAGTGAAATCCCCTTCAGTGTCTAAGCCGTCACTTTCAATGACAATTGCTTTAGAAACCATACCAGATGCAAGCTTAATGTCTTTAATTTCCTTAACCTCGCCTGAAACTGAAGAATAAATTGGTGCGCTAACATATTTGTCGCTGTCGCCAATTTTGTCACCTACTAAAACCTTGTCGCCAACTGCTACTGTTGGAGTACACGGTGCGCCAATATTTTGGCTCATCGCAATAGTAACAAATGGTGGAGTAGGTATTCTTACAACAGGCATTTCAGCCGTATTTTTACAATGGGCAATGTCAATTCCGCCCTTGCCTTTTTTAACCGGCCTTAAAACTCCTCTCACTTCTCCATCTCCTTTGAAAAATGTTTCTCTAATCCCTTGAAATACGGTAAGAACGCTTTAAGCAGTGACCCAGTAATTACACCGGTAATTACTGACACAACCAAAAGAATTGGTGCATAGCCAAAAACTGCCGTAGTGCCTACCGTTATAAAAGATACTAAAAGTTGGCCTAAGTTGTGGCAAAGAGCTGAAAGAACTCCCGCACCAACACAGCCTATATTTTGAAGCTTTCGAAATACGAAAAGCATACAAAACGAACTTAAAACTCCACCTGCAAGGCTCATACACCCTGCCATAACTCCCCTTGTTAAAAATGCAAAAAATGATTTTGCAAAAACAATGAACAGTGTTTGCGGTGCGCCCAAAGAAAGTGCGCTAAACATTACAATTATATTAGAAAACCCCGGCTTTGCCCCTGGCGGTAAAACCGCAAAGGTTGGCAAAAAGCCTTCGAGTATTGAAAGCACAACTGAAAGAGCTGTAAAAAGTGCTGTGACTGTTAATTTTGCTACTTGCTTCTGTTTCATTAGCCAGTCACCGCCCCAGGTGTATTTTCACTCTTCCCTAAAATTTCAACAGACACTCTATTAGGTACACAAACCGCTGACTGCCCTTTTTTGCTTAAATGCGCAGCCCCTACACAAATTTTGTCAGGGCAAGTGGAAGATTTAATATATATTTCGCCCTTCTCGGCAATTATTACAACATTATTAACCTTTGTTTCAAGGTATTCGTTATTTTCCAAACTAATGGTTTTATATTCTTTACCGTCAACATAAATTTTAGCTGTTTTGCCATTATTAGACGGTCTAAAAAGCAAAAGTGCAACGCCTAAAGTTAAAACCACGGCAATAATAATTAAATCTATTTTAGTGAATAGTTTTTTCATTTATAAATCACCGTAAAATCGTTATTTGTAAGCTTAAGGTTGCCTTCAAGTGACTTTGAAGCAATTACGCTTTTATCTTTATTAACAATAATAACCTGCGCATTCATTTCTTTAGCAAGGCTTAAACCATTTTCGCCCAAAATGAAAATTGCAGTTGAAAGAAAGTCAGAAGCAGTGCCACTATTTGTAATTACTGTGACAGATGTAATATTGCTTTCAACTGGGCAACCGGTAGTAGCGTCAAAAATGTGGCAATATTTTTTGCCGTCTTTCTCGAAAAACTTTTCATAGTCGCCAGATGTTGAAAGGTAACCATTATTTACTTCAACTGTTGCGAAATATTCGCCAGCTGATAGAAATGGGTTACGAACACCAATTAAAGTGGTGTTATTTTTAGAATTTAGCACTCCTACTGTGCCACCAACTGTAACTAAAGCACATTTAACATTTTCTGATTTTAATGTTTCAATAGCCTTTTCGCAAACTGTACCCTTACCAAATGCGCCAAATGAAATAAGCGCACCATTTGAAAGTGTAATTTCATTACCATTAAGCTTCAAATTGTTAGGGTTTGCATTTTGCAGTGTTTCGTTAATTTCATCTTTACTTGGAACTCGACCGTTACCCGTAATGTCCCACGCTATTGAAAATGGTTTTGAAAGAATTGTCATTTGTGGGCATTTTTCGGTTAACGCCATACATTCATTTATGTAAGAAACAAGCTCGCCATTGTCATCTAAAAGGTGGCCAGTTTTATTAAGCTGATATGTTTTTGAGCTTGGCAAAGTGTCAGACAAAAGAAGTTTATCTAATTTTTGTGATTCGTCTATTGCTTTTTGAGCCTTTTCTTCGCCCTTAAAAGTGCCTGACACAGAAACTGTAACTTCACTTCCACACGCAAAGCCATATTTTTTAACATCGCCAGATTTTTCACTCGCAACAGAATAAACGAAAATTCCTATTACAAGCAAAACGGCAAATATAGGTAAGACTTTTTTTACAGCCTTCAAGGTGCCACCTCATTTTTCTTCTCATACCATTATATAATACTATATTATGACAATATAATCAATAGAAAATCGCAAAAAATGATTGTTAAAAAATTGCCAAACCCCTTGAAAAATAAGGGCTTTTTTGTTAAAATAATGTCAAATAATTAACAAAGGTGATATTCTTGAACAAAGCATTTGATTTCTATATGCCAGCTAAAATTTTAAGTGGAAAAGGCATTGTTAAAAACAGTGAAAATGTTTTTTCTTCGCTTGGTAAAAAGTGCCTTATTGTAACCGGTAAATCCTCTGCTAAAAAAAGTGGAGCGTTAAAAGATGTTACGGATACACTTGAAAATATTGGTATTGAATATTTAATTTTTGACAAAATAACTGAAAATCCGCTAACTACAACCTGCTTCGAGGGTGGCAAAGTCGCAAGAGAAATAGGTGCCGATTTCGTAATTGGCATTGGTGGTGGCTCTCCACTTGATGCAAGTAAAGCAATTTGTGTTTATGCTACAAACAGCCACATTGTTAATGACGGAATTTACACTGAAGACATTAAAAATAAACCTTTGCCACTTTTAGTTATTGGTACAACATCTGGCACTGGTAGTGAAGTTTCAGGTGTTTCAGTTTTAACTCGTGAAAATGGTCGAAAGCAAAGTGTTAGTGGCGAAAATTATTATGCAAAATTCGTTTTAGCTGACCCAAGCTATACATATTCCGTTCCAATATACACAACTGTTTCAACTGCACTTGATGCATTCGCTCACGCAGTCGAATCTTACTTTTCTAAAAAGCACGACGCCCTTTCGCGTGACTTTTCTTGTATTGCTGTAAGTGAAATTGTGCCAATCTTAAAGAAATTTACTGATGAAGATTTTATTCCAAGTGAAGATGAGCGTGATACGCTTTATTTTGCATCACTCCACGCGGGCTTTGCACTGAACAAAGGCGGAACTTGCTTCCCACATGGAATGGGATATGCTCTAACTGAAGACTATAATTTGCCACACGGAATTGCTTGTGCGGTATTTATCCCAGCGTTTTTAGCTGAGGCCAAAAAAGGCGACAAAATAGGCTATGAAAAGCTTATTTCTGCAACTACTGTTTCAGAGTCAGAGCTTCTTAAAATTTTGAATGCACTTTGCAAGGCTGACATTGAGGTTTCTCTTGAAAAAATCGAAGAATATAGAGTTCGCTGGAATGGTCTTAAGAACTTTAAGAACTCCCCTACGAGCTTTAATGCAGACGATGGTGCCTCACTTACTAACGAACTTTTCGGAAAATAGTCAAATTCACCGAATTTTCTG
Source organism: Candidatus Fimenecus sp. (assembly GCA_045641425.1). GTDB lineage: Bacteria > Bacillota > Clostridia > Oscillospirales > Acutalibacteraceae > Fimenecus. The sequence continues at coordinate 1,636 of JAZUGZ010000151.1, read as the reverse complement.
TGTTTTAACCAAATAAAAAGTTCGCTAATTGTTCAAAGTTACCAAGCGAATTGAAGTCAAATCAACTGTAAATACAATATATTGGGCTGTTTAGATAGTTTTTATCTAAACAGCCTTTTGCTTATGCGCTCATTTACTACTTTTTAGATATTTTTTAACTAAAAGTGAATTCAAAAACATTTGACAAATTTAATATTAATAGTATAATTATGAGTGAACAGCAATTCACCTATGTGGGTTGTTCACCATAAATCAAAATTTTGGAGGGTAAAAAAATGGCAGACACAAGATTCGCTATTGCTGAATATCATGACGCAAAAGCTATCAACAAAGAGCTTGATGAACTCATCAAGAAGCCTATTTACACAATTAAATCAGATGTACTCAAGAAGTATGAAGAAGAGTATTATGACAAGAAATGTGCAAAGTCAAAGGAAATGATTGCAGAAGCAAAGACAGTTATTCCTGGTGGCGTTCAGCACAACCTTGCATTTAACCATCCATTCCCACTTGTATTCACAAAGGCTGATGGTGCTTACCTTTACGACATCGATGGTAACAAGTATTTCGACTTCCTTCAGGCTGGTGGCCCAACAGTTCTTGGCTCAAATCCAAAGGTAGTTCGTGAGCAGGTTATTGACCTTCTTAATACTTGCGGTCCTTCAACAGGTCTTTTCCACGAATATGAATACAAACTTGCTAAGAAGATTTCTGATTCAGTTGAATCAGTTGATATGTTCCGTATGCAGGGTTCAGGTACAGAAGCTTGTATGACAGCAGCTCGTATTGCTCGTCTTGCAACAGGTAAGAAGAACATCCTTAAAATGGGTGGTGCTTACCACGGTTGGTCTGACCAGATGGGTTACGGTATCCGTGTTCCTGGTTCTAAGTTCACACAGGCAAGCGGTGTTCCAATGTTCATCTTCAAGCACATGCAGGAATTCTTCCCTGGCGACCTTGAAGACCTTGAAAGAAAGCTTTGGCTCAACCAGTTCCGTGGCGGCACAGCAGCTGTTTACATTGAACCAGTTGGTCCTGAAAGTGGTACAACTCCACTTGACTATGACTTCAACAAGGGCGTTGAAAGACTTTGCCGTAAGTACGGCGCACTCCTCGTATTCGATGAGGTTGTTACAGGTTTCCGTATTGGTATGGCAGGTGCTCAGGGCTTCTTCGGAGTTTCTCCTGACCTTACAATCTTCGGTAAGGTTATTGCTGGTGGTTACCCAGGTGCTGGCGGTGTCGGCGGTAAGAAGCAGTACATGAAACACTTAGGCTCAGGTCTTGATGACTCAGGCATTAAGGTTAAGAAGGCATTCACAGGCGGTACAATGACAGCTAACCCACTTTCATGCTGCGCTGGTTACTTCACTCTTGAAGAAATCGACAAGCAGAATGCATGCCAGAAGGCTGGTCAGATGGGTGACAGACTTACAGCAGGTCTTAAAGATCTTGTTGCTAAGCATGGTCTTCCATTCGTTGTTTGGAACGAAGGTTCTATTTGCCACCTTGAAACAGTTGGTACAATGCACTACTCAATCGACTGGTCAAAACCATGGACAATTCCTGGTGTTCTTGACGCTACATCAGTTCGTAAGAAAGAAATGCAGTACATGGGCGCTGCTTACATGGCAGA
>JAZUGZ010000150.1:0-4668 GCA_045641425.1 Candidatus Fimenecus sp. | reverse complement strand
GTTTTCTAATTCTGCTGAAGAGATTACTGAGAAAATACTTGAAAACAAGGGCAAAATGCTCTCAAAATCAGTTCTTGATGCTGTGGGTGGTATTTCTCCTATTGTTGGTCGTGAAATCGCTTATAGAGCCGTTTTTTGCGATAAACAGGTATCAGAATTGACCGAAATTGAAAAAGAACGAGTATTAAATGAAATCAATCTTTTGATTAAAGATGCAAAGAACCCAAAAGCATATAGAGTTTCAATACCTGATAACGAAACTTTCGATTTTTCATTCACAAAAATTCGTCAGTACGGAACTGAAAGTACTGTTACTGAATATGGCTCATTCTGTGAATTGCTTGACGATTTTTACTATGAAAAAGATAAGCTTTTAAGAGTGAAAAGAAAAGCAGGGGACTTGTTCAAACTTCTGTCAAATGCAGTTGAGAGAACTGCTCGAAAAATCAATAATAGACGAGCAGAGCTTGAAAAAAGCGAGAAAAGAGAAGAACTTCGTGTTTTTGCTGAGCTTTTAACTGCAAATCAATATAAATTTTCTCAAAAACAATCTTCATTTGAAGTTGAAAATTATTATGATAACAACAATATTTTAATAATTCCTGCTGACCCTGCACTTACTTGTCAGCAAAATGCTCAAAAGTATTTTAAGGACTATAAAAAAGCCGCTAATGCAGAAAAAATGCTTCACTCACTAATTGAAGAGGGCGAAGCAGAATTGCAATATTTAGATACAGTTCTTGACACATTAACTCGTGCTGAAACTGAAAGGGAAATTTCAGAAATTCGCACAGAGCTTCAAGACGGCGGATACCTTAAAATCAAGAAAAATGTAAAACAAAAAAAGGAAAAATCTCTTCCACCACTTGAATTTATGTCATCAGACGGATTTAGAATTTTAGTTGGTAGAAATAATACTCAAAATGATATTTTAACTCTTAAAACAGCAAAAAATTATGATATGTGGCTTCATGTTCAAAAACAGGCTGGCTCGCATACTGTAATCTGCTCTGATAACAAAGAAATTACCGAAACAGCAATTTTTGAAGCGGCTATAATTGCGGCTTATCATAGTAAATCAGTTAATTCTTCGTCAGTTGCGGTTGATTACACAATTATTAAAAATATAAAAAAGCCAGTTGGTGCAAAGCCTGGTAAAGTAATTTATAATACTTATAACACAGTTTATGTAACTCCACAAAAAGAATTAGTTGAAAAGCTTAAAAAGGATAAAGATAATATTCTCACAAACAAGAAATTTAACAAATAAATGAAAAATTATAAAGAGCGTTATATTAAGGTGTCGTATGAATTATGAAATAATACAATTGGAGATTAGAAACTATTCCAAGTGCGAAAATATTTGGAATATGAAAAAGCAATCCGAATTAGCCAAACAGTTTTATTATGAATTGGAAAACGGAAATCGAAAAACATATATTTACACCATTGACGGTGAGTACATAGGCGAAATATCGTTAGTTTATAATATTAATGATAGTGATTACACTATTGATAGTAAACGGGCTTATGTATCAAGGCTAATTGTCAAGAAAGAATACCGAAAGCAAGGAATTGGAAAGATTTTAGTTGACCATATTTGTAAGGTTGCGAAGAATGAGGGGTATAAAGAGTTATCAATCGGCGTTGATTTAGATAATTACCCTGCATTAAAACTCTATATAAATTCCGGTTTTGACAAAATCATTTACATTGGTTCTGATGAACAAGGTCAGTTTGTTAAATTGTTGAAAGAAAAATTGTAGATATAAGTAGGAAAATATGCGAATTATTAAATATGAGCCAAAGTATCGTGATGATTTAATTTTTATGGTGCTTGAAGCTAAAAATGCACTTGGTAGAGTTCCGACTCTTAATGATGACCTTTTAGACCTAAATGGTTTTTACTTTGACAAAGGCGATATGTTTTGGATAATGATTGATGAAAATGACAGAGTAATTGGCTCTGTTGGTTGCAATCTTTTGCCGAATAACGAAGCAGTTTTGCATAGGCTTTATGTTAAAGCAAACCTTAAAAGACAGGGGATTGGTTCTGCTCTTTTAGAAGTTGCTGAAAATTTCGCAAAAGAAAATGGTAGAGTTATTATGAAACTTCATTTAGGCGAGAAAACTACATATTTTGAATCACGTCAATTCTACCCAAAGCACGGATACCAAGAAAATAAAACTGATTATATGATGAAAGAACTATAAAACGAAAGCCACACCAAAAGGTGTGGCTTTTAAGTTTATTATTAATGTTCGTCAACAACGATCATTTCATTTTCACGGAACAAAAGTGACAAGCACCAAACGCCAGCTAAAGCAACGAGCGTGTAAATAATACGGCTTAAAATTGCACCTTGTCCACCGAAAATCCATGCTACTATGTCAAACTGGAAAAGACCAATTGAGCCCCAGTTAAGCGCACCGATTACTACAAGTATTAAAGAAATTCTATCAAGCATTTATCTCACTCCTTCTTTTGCATTTTGTCTTGCAAAGTTAGTGTGTGAATTTATGCTTTTTTTATTCAAAAATTTTATTTCCAAAAATTATAAATTTTCAGCAAGTTTTTTGATTTCTTCAGCCTTGTCTGTGTGCTCCCAAGCTACATCAATGTCAGTTCTGCCAACATGGCCGTAAGCTGCAAGCTGTTTGTAAATTGGATTTCTAAGTTTAAGTGTGTCAATAATTGCAGCAGGGCGAAGGTCAAATACTTTGTTTACAATATCTGCCATATCTTCATCTTTGATTTTACCGGTGCCAAATGTATCAACCATAACTGAAACTGGCTTCGCAACACCAATAGCATAAGCCAACTGAATTTCACATTTTTTAGCCATACCACTTGCAACAATATTTTTAGCAACATATCTTGCGGCATAAGCTGCTGAACGGTCAACTTTAGTTGGGTCTTTACCTGAAAAAGCACCGCCACCATGACGAGAATAACCGCCGTATGTATCAACAATAATCTTTCTACCAGTAAGACCAGAGTCGCCATTAGGGCCACCAATAACAAATCTACCAGTTGGGTTAATGTAAATCTTAGTATTTTCGTCAATAAGATTTGCTGGAATAATTGGGTCAATTACATTTTTCTTAATGTCTTCACGAATTTGTGAAAGCTCAACGTCTGCAGAATGCTGTGAAGAAATAACAATAGCGTCAATTCTAACTGGGTTTCTATCTTCATCATATTCAACAGTAACCTGTGTTTTTCCATCAGGACGAAGGTAAGAAAGAGTTCCGTCTTTTCTAACCTTTGTGAGCTGAACTGCGAGTTTATTTGCCATTGAAATTGGAAGTGGCATAAGCTCAGGAGTGTCGTCACAAGCGAAACCGAACATCATACCTTGGTCGCCAGCACCATTAAGGTTGTAAGCATCGTCATTACCTTCTTTGATTTCAAGCGAATTGTCAACACCGAGTGCAATGTCAGCAGACTGTTTATCAAGTGCAACTAAAACAGCACAAGTGTTGCCGTCAAAACCTTTTTCACTTGAATCGTAACCGATTTCAAGAATAGTATTTCTAACTATTTCGGGAATATTAACATTAGCTTTTGAAGTAATTTCACCCATAACAAGAACTTGACCAGTTGTGCAAGTTGTTTCACAAGCTACTCTTGACATTTTGTCCTGTGCAATCATAGCATCAAGAATTGAATCAGAAATTTTGTCACAGATTTTGTCAGGATGTCCTTCTGTTACTGATTCTGAAGTAAAAAGAAATTTAGCCATATTTTTAGCCTCCTCAAAAAAATAAGCGCCCAAGTAAGGACGCTGTAAAGTCCTTATCTTTCGGAAAAACCGCAGGAATTAGCACCTTGCAAAAGCAGGTTGCCGTGGTGTCACAGGGCCTGTCCCTAAACCACTCTTAATAAGGAATATTAAGTTCGTGATATATTTTATCACAATTTGTCTAATTGTCAACACTCAAATTTTACCTTTAAGTATTGGTGAAATTCTTTTATAAATTAAAAATGTGATTATAGTTACAATTGCAAATTTGCAGAATGTAAATGGTACATTAAAAATAATAAGTGCTTCTTTTAAGCTGTCAATTGATGGAAGAATTGCTTTGTAAGCACCGACAATAGCTTCCATTGGCATAAACTTTGTGTAAATTGGGTAAACAACATAGTAGTTTGTAAAGAAACTTAAAATTGCACTAATAAATGCACCGAGTAGTGAGCCAAGAGCCGCCGCTGTTCTTGATTTGTGATGCTTGTAAAGAATTCCAGCTGGTATTACAAATAGTGCACCTAAAATAAAGTTTGAAAGCTCGCCAACTCCACCAGTTGAAGATTTAATCAAAAGATTCAATAAGTTTTTAACTAAACATACAATTACTCCACTAACTGGTCCGTAAGCAAATGAAGCAATAAGAGCAGGGAGTTCTGAAACATCAAATTTAATGAAGCCTGGGATTATTGCTGGAATTGGAAATTCCAAAAACATAAGTACATAAGCGAGTGCTGAAAGAACGCCAGTACCTGCAATTGTTCGAACATTAACTTTTTTGCTTTTGAAGAGTAGTTTTTTCATAGTTTGACACCTTTCTTTCAGTTGTCATCAAAAATGAAAAAGCCCTGTAAAAATACAGGGCTTACGACTCTGGGTATTGTCGCATCTTCTTTCATCCGGACTATACCGTTGGTAC
>JAZUGZ010000149.1:0-4506 GCA_045641425.1 Candidatus Fimenecus sp. | reverse complement strand
CAACAAGCGTACTCGTTTCACTTGATATTGGCAAATATGCAATACTCGCTGTAGGTATTGGCGCTTTTTGGATGATGTTTGCTAAAAAGAATGTTCAAAAGCATTTGGCTCTTGCCGTAACAGGCTTTGGCATGCTTTTCCTTGGTATGTCACTTATGAAAACATCTATGGCACCGCTTGCAAAGTCTCCAGTATTCTCAAACTGGATAATGCAGGCAGACGCAAACCATAACTATATTCTTGCGATTTTAATTGGTATGATTACAGCAGCAGCTATTCATAGTTCTGCCGCAAGTATTGGTATTTTACAGGCTTTGGCAGCAAGTGGTAGTATTCCACTTAACTTTGCTGTATATGTTATTTACGGTCAAAACATTGGTACTTGTATTACCGCTGTTATTTCTGCACTTGGCACTAAAAAGAATTCAAAAAGAACAGCTGTTATGCACGTTTTATTTAATGTTTTCGGTACAGTTCTCTTTATTGCCGGTTCACAGTTTATTCCATATACAAAGTGGATTGAAAGCGTTACCGACAACACAATGCTTCAAATTTCATTAGTTCATATTGTGTTTAACGTTGTTTCAACAATTCTTATGTTCCCATTTGCTAAGTTGCTTGTTAGACTTTCTTGCATTATTATCCCAGACAAAAAAGGCGAGAGTGAAAATGACTTTAGAATGCAATTTGTTGATAACCTCATGATTAACACTCCACCATTTGCTGTTGCACAGGTTGGTAAAGAAGTTCATAGAATGGCACTTTTAGCTCGTGATAACTTTAGCCTTGCAGCTCAAGACCTTCTTAACAATACAACAGAACACTCGGAAGAAATTGAGCATACAGAAGATGTTATTAACTATTTGAACCATAACATTACACCAATTCTTGTTAAAATCAATGCTCTTGATTTATCTTATCACGACGCTAAATATATTGGCCGTGTGTTCCACGTAATTAACGATATTGAGCGTATTGGCGACCACGCTCAAAACCTTTCAGAAGCAGCACAGTCAAGAGTTAATGATGGTATTCAGTTTTCAGCAGAGGGCGATGCTGAACTTAAGAAAATGTACGAAACAACGCTTGAGCTTATTGACGCTGCAATTGAGTCATTTACAAAGCAAGAGATTACTTATGAAATGGCAAGCAAAGTTAATTCGCTTGAGGCTTCAATTGACCAAATGGAAGAGGACTATCAACAGTCACACATTGACCGACTTAATAAGCACATGTGTGATACACAGTCAGGTATGCTTTTTGTTAATACAATTACTGACTTTGAAAGAGTAGGCGACCACGCTACTAATATTGCTTGGTCAGTTTCTAAAAAACCGGACTAAAACTAATTTGAAGGGTGATAAAAATGTCAAAGTGGGATAAAGATTATCTTGACCTTTGCAGAAGAATTTTAAGTGAGGGTATTGAGGTTGAAAACCGCACTGGTATAAATACAATCAAAGTTCCGTCACATCATTTTCATTTTGATTTGTCAGAAGAATTTCCAATTTTAACAACAAAACAGCTTTTTATTCGTCAAGCAGTACTTGAAATGCTTTGGATTTACCAGGCACAGTCTAACGATGTTCGTTGGCTTCAGGAGAGAAATGTTAATATTTGGAACGAGTGGGAAATTGACGAAAATGGCATTTGGAACGCAACTCAAATGATACCTGACGAAAATGGCAAGCTCAAAAAAACTGAAGTTCATAAGGACTTTGGCAAAGAGTATGCTCATACTATTGGCACTGCTTATGGCTACATTGTAAACAAATTCCAAATGACACAAAACTTAATTGATAAAATTAAAAATCATCCTGAAGATAGACGAATGATTATGACTCTTTGGCAGAATGACTACCTTGAAACAGCGGTTCTTCCGTCTTGTGTTTGGAGTAGCGAGTGGGATGTTACTGATGGTAAACTTAATGCTTGGGTACACCAGCGCTCTTGTGATGTTCCCCTTGGACTTCCATTTAATGTTACACAGTACGCAACACTTCTTTGTATGCTCGCAAAGGTTTGCGGTTTAGAGCCAGGTACACTTGACTGGAGCATTAAAGATGCTCACATTTATGTAAATCAAGTTGAGGGTATTAAAGAACAGATTAAACGCCAAGACGAAAACGAGGATATTCCTGCACCTAAACTTTGGCTTAACCCCGATGTTGACGATTTCTTCAAATTTGACTCGTCAAAAGACTGTTTAGATGTTAAACTCATAGATTATAAACACATGGGTAAAATTTCATTCCCAATAGCACAGTAAGAGGTAATTATGGCAATTTCAATGATAGCGGCAATCGGTAAAAACCGTGAGCTTGGCAAAAATAATGATTTAGTTTGGCACTTTAAGGAAGATATGAAGTTCTTTCGTGAAACTACAACTGGTAATACTGTTGTAATGGGCAGAAAGACATTTGAATCGCTTCCACACGCACTACCGAATAGACGAAATGTAGTAATAACAACTAATAAAGACTATGCTGCAGAGGGTGCAGAGGTCGTAACAAGTGTTGAAGAAGCTTTAGAGCTTACTAAAAACGATAATGTATTTATTATAGGTGGCGGTAAGATTTATAATGAGTTTTTAGAGTATTCCCAAAAACTCTATTTAACCGAAATTGATGATGAATGCCCTGATGCAGACACATTTTTCCCAGAGTTCAAAAAGCAAGATTATACATCAGAAAAATTAACTGATTTTGAAGTAGATGGTATTCATTTCTCGCATATTCTTTATGAGAAAAAATGAACAAAAAATAACCCCGTAATCTTAGTGATTACGGGGTTTCTCTATATTAGAATTATTTGTTAAGAGAATTAACAATTTCTAATGTATCTCTTGCAATAACAAGCTCTTCGTTTGTAGGGATTACAAACATCTTAACCTTTGAACCAGGAACTGAGATTTCAACCTCTTCGCCTCTAATGTGGTTCTTTTCTTCATCAATGTCTGTGCCAAGGAACTTAATGTTTTCAGCAACTCTTGTTCTGTACTGTGGGTTGTTTTCGCCGATACCGCCTGTGAATACAACAGCATCAATACCGCCCATAGCAGCAGCAAATCCACCAATGTACTTTGTAAGCTGATGGCAAAGCATTGACTCAACAAGTTTTGCTTTTTCGTCGCCTTCTTTAGCTCTCTGCTCAATTGTTCTGTTGTCGCTTGTACCTGCAATACCGAGCATACCACTCTTCTTGTTCATAAGAGTATCAACTTCGTCAGGTGTAAGGTTGTGTGACTTCATAATTACAGGAACAATAGCTGGGTCAATAGAACCGCAACGAGTACCCATAATAATACCTTCAAGAGGAGTAAGACCCATTGTTGTGTCAAGGCACTTACCATCTTTAACAGCAGAGATTGAAGAACCATTACCAAGGTGGCAAGTTACAATCTTTGTGCCTTCAGCTTTACCGCCAAGAAGCTCAATGCAACGACCTGCAACATATCTATGAGATGTGCCGTGGAAACCGTACTTTCTAATGCCGTCTTTCTCATAAAACTCATAAGGAAGAGCGTACATGTAAGCGTAGTCAGGCATTGACTGGTGGAAGCCTGTGTCAAATACAGCAACCTGAGGAACATCCATAATCTTTTCACAAGCTTCAATACCTTTAAGGTTTGCTGGGTTGTGAAGAGGGCCAAACTTAAAGCACTCTTTAACTGTTTCCTTCATTTCTTCAGTAACAAGAACTGAAGAAGAGAACTTTTCAGCACCGTGAAGAACTCTGTGGCCAACAGCACCGATTTCGTCCATTGACTTAATAACACCGTTCTGCTCACTTACAAGAGTGTCAAGAACTAACTGAATTGCTTCACTGTGATCGGCCATAAGGTGTGGCTCACTCTTAATTGTTTTTTCAGGTGAAGCAGGAACTTTGTGAGTAAATGTTGCGTTAGCGTCGCCAATCTGCTCACAAATACCTTTAGCGAGTAAATTTTCGTTCTCCATATCAATTAACTGATATTTAAGTGAAGAACTACCTGCGTTAATAACAAGAATTTTCATTGTTCATCCTCCAAATTCTTTTGGTTGAAATTTTTTCCTATATATTATATACTTATATTATAATAATTTCAAGAAATTTTTACAAGGAGATAGAAAAATGTCGGTTATCGGAATCGTTTGTGAATTTAACCCGTTTCATAATGGGCATAAACACTTAATTGACTCTGTTAAAAAAGACGGGGATACTGTTGTTTGTGTTATGAGCGGTAACTTTGTTCAAAGAGCAGAACCGGCACTTTTTCCAAAAGAATATAGAGTTAAATCTGCATTAAAATGTGGTGCTGACATTGTTCTTGAACTTCCTTTTATCTATGCAACTGCTACTGCGGAAGTATTTTGCGAAAATGCAGTTAAAATTCTTGCTTCTTTCGGTTGTCAAAAACTCGCTTTTGGTGTAGAAAATGAAGACATAGAATTACTAAACAAAACGGCTGAATTGTTTTTAGATAGTGAGTTCGATAGATTGGTCGGCAAATACATTGAAAAAGGT
>JAZUGZ010000148.1:0-3948 GCA_045641425.1 Candidatus Fimenecus sp. | reverse complement strand
CCTTTGGGTCTTTTTCAGGCTTTGAAAGGTTAATTGAAATGTCAATGTCGCCATAAACACTTGGAACAGACCAGCGCATATCTTTTTTAATTCTGTATCTTCTAATATAGTCAGAATCCCCGCTTAATTTATAGAAATAATCAGTTGCCTTTTCAGGACTTTCCTTATAAAGTGAATTGAATTTTTCAATTACCTCGTGTGGCATTGGCACAAGTGTGGCCATAAGCTTTGTGTCAAATAAGTCTTTGTAAACAATGCTGTGCTCAATAATTCCAGTTTCGACTGCGAAGTCTAAAAGCTCTTTAAGTGTTTCTTCAAGGTTTACATTCTCAAAATTTTCTGCCACTTCTTCGTACTCGTCAAGGTTTAAGCACTCAAGAATGCGGTTTGTAACATAAACTTTGTCACAAGTGTTTATAAGACCAGTTTCGCGTCCATAGCAGACTAGTTTTTTGATTGCTTCGTTTATCATTTTGCACTCTCCTTAATAGAGATTTAATAGGTTAATTTTACCACTACACCGTGTTTATTACAAGTAAAATTATAAAGAATTTACCTTTTACTTTTTGCAAATTGCATAACTTCAAAAAAGTCAAAAATTTTTTTGTTGTTAATTTTTTATCTTGAAATGAATTTTTATTAGATTTATAATGTTAAACTGTTGAATAAAAGATATATAAGGAACAGAGGCGAAGACACATGAAACAAACACTTACAGTATCAAAAGAAGAGCATTTTGGTATTGCTCGTAAAATCATTTCAAATATGACAGTTGAAAGCTGGACAAGTACCCCACACGCTGGTATTACATTCCGCCCAGAAGCTACAAAGTTTTTAGATGTAGTAGCAGAGCTTAATGAGGGCAAAGGCAAGGGCGAAAGACTTTCAATGAATGCAATTCTTCTTAGAGTTGTTGTTGAAGCAATTAAGGCTTGTCCTAATATGAACGCTCATCTTGATTTTAACCGCAAACTCGTTAGAGGTTGTGTTAAAACTATTGATGAAATTAACATTTCATTCCCAATGGTGCTTGACAATGGTCAGATGATGACAGTTAACCTTCACGATATGCACAAAAAGTCAATTACTGAAATGATGGAAACTATTGCTGATGTTAGGCGTAGAGCTAAAAACTCAAACCTTGATGAAGCTATGTATGAAGTTTCTTTAGATAATACAATTACTGGCCTTAAAAAAGGTATGATCCTTCAAACAGTAAGAAGACTTATTGGCTCTAAAACTGGTAAATATAGGGTTAAGAATTTAAGCGGTAAGGCAAAGAAAGAGTATTACTCAATTCCTGAAAAAGATAGACTTACAAAGCACGACATTGAGCAGGGTACAATTACAATTTCAAACCTTGGTTCAATTTGCAAGGACTGGCACGGCGACTGCGCAATGCTCGATATTATCCCACCACAGATTTGTGTTATCGCAATTGGTGCATTCCAAAAAGAAGCTATTGTTAATGAAAATAACGAGCTTGTACCAGGCACAAGAATTTCATTTACTCTTATGTTTGACCACAGAGCAACTGACCTTGGCGAGCTTACACCATTCTTAAATAAACTTACAGATATTTTCGAAAATCCTGAAATTATTAAAGAGTGGGTATAATTTAATAGCAAAGTAAAACCCCGAGTATTACCAGCTCGGGGTTATTTTTATTCACAAATAACTGTGATAATTGTATTGGCAGGGGATATGAGTTTGCTCTTAAACTCTCCGTTATATTTTTCTGCCATTTTTTCGTCTTGGTCAGAAGTAATAACTTGCATATTTTTGAAAATTCCTTGAATTTCTATTTCGGTGTCTTGACCTTCATTAACAATTACTGAAACTGTTTTATTTTCTGGTGTGCGGAATGAGAAAATATTAAAATCATTATTTTCATTGTTTACAAAACCAGTATCAAGACAAACAGAGCCAATTGGAATGTACTTTGCAAAATGTGCTAATGCAAAATATCGCTCAGCAATGTACCACTCTGAAAAATCATTAGTAGCTGAAAGCATTGCATCAGCGGCATCAATTCCATCTTCTTTAATGTGAGTTTGGTTAACCGCTACCCAAGCTGTCCAGCTCTGGGCTCCCGCTAAAATTAAATCTTGACCAATTATTCTTGCGGTAATAAGTGCGCCCTTAAAGTTTTTAGTACCGCTCTGATTAGGAAGTTCGCACCACTCTGACATATCAAATCGAAGCTCTGGGTGTTTATTTACCATTGTTTCCTTAAACTCTACTCTTACATTTGGGTCGTTATCTGCGTGGTAAGAATGGAATGCAAAAATATCCATTACACTCATAACTGTTTCATCAGAAATTAAAGCATTAAGATATTCTTCTGTGAGCCCAAGCATTTCGCCAGATTCAGGACCATAAAGCTTAACTGGTAATTTTCTTTTAATAATCTCTTCAGCAAAAATGTGGTAAACTTCAATTAGCTCTTCTGTTTCATAATGGCAACCCTCTTGCCAAACATAAGAGCCACCCCATTTCCATTGCGGCTCGTTAATAGGGCTTATGTATTTAACTGGAAGCCCCTCATTTAGAAAATGCTCTGTAACATCTAAAAAGTAAGTTGCAAATTTTCTATAATTCATTTTTGGTAGGTTGCAGGTGTGGTAAAGTAGGCTTCCCGAAGCCTGACCAGTTGAAGTCTGTGACCAATGTGGCGAGTTAGCAAATAAAATAAGCGTGTCAATATTACCTTTAGAAAGACAAAGCTTCATAAAGTCAACAGCGTTTTTATCAAGCGAAAAGTCGTAGTATCCCTCTTCCTTTTCTCTGTCAAAAACATACATACTCTCTGTTGTTCGCCATGGGTTGGTAACTCGGCAATTCTCCTTGTCTGTGCCACCACCTACATTGTAGCGATAAATGTTAAGAGCAAGACCACTATCACCATATAAAAGCTCCGAGATTTCTTCTGCAGCTTTTCCGGTGCAGTATTGACTCCACCAACAAGCCGAAGTGCCAAAGCCCTTTAAGGCTTGCATGTTTTTTGCGTTTTCAAGATTTAATTTCATAACAAACACCTGCCAAATGAATATGATATTATTATAGTTTTTTGTGAAATAAAAATCCATTTGCAAAGTGTATAAATAAATTGTGATTTATTGTGTATTATGGAAAGAGTAAAAATTTACTAAAAAAATATTAGAAAATTTCTTGACAAATGTATTATGTAGTGTTAAAATACTGTCAAATTGAATTGAAAAGCGACGACGAAGACGGCACATTAGCTTCTTTTTCAGAGAGTCGGTGGTAGGTGCGAACCGACAATGAACTTTTGAATGCTTATCCCTTCCGAGCTGGAAGTCCGAAAAGTTTTACTTAGTAGGCGCTTCTCGTGATTGCTGCGTAAATGCATAGGAATTGTTGGATTCCGAGAGTGGTAACCGTAAGGTTGCAATTTGAGTGGTACCGCGGATGTGATTTTCACACTCGTCTCAAGTTTTTGAGGCGAGTGTTTTTTTATTGTTTTTTATTAAATTTACTATAAACTAAATTCAAAGGAGGCTTATGTTATGAGCGAAAATTCAAACGAAAAATTATTAGAGGTGGCTATGCGAATTCGTGAGATGCGTGAAATCTCAGGACTTACTCAAGAAGAAATGGCTATTGAAACAGAAGTAACTGTTGACGATTACCGCCGTTTTGAAGCAGGCACACTTGATTTTCCTTTCACATTCCTTCACAAATGTGCACATGTTTTTAACATTGATATTACAAACATTCTTGAAGGTCAAAGCGCTCATCTTTCATCTTACACAGTAACTCGTAAGGGCGAAGGTCAAAAAACAGCAAAGGAAGAGGGCATTGACATTGTAAAAAGAGGAGTTTCTGCCGCTCAGCTGGCAAATTTGCTTGACATTGGTTACGAAAGTGCGTGGTATATGCTGGTTCGTATTCGCAAGGCTATGGGACAGCGGGATGCAAATTACC
>JAZUGZ010000147.1:0-3079 GCA_045641425.1 Candidatus Fimenecus sp. | reverse complement strand
TCTTCCTAAGACCGCTTGGCCTCCGACTTTAAATCAATAGGTAAATAACCAGCACCTTGTGCAGCATCAAGAACAACTAACAACCCATTTTCGTGTGCAAGTTTCGCGATTTTTTTGATTGGTGGCATAATTCCAAACACATTTGATGAAAGCGTACAAATAATTGCCACAGTATTCTTTTTTATGGCATTTTGAAAATTTTTCAAAGTTTCATCATCGCTATTTTCAACTTTAGCAATCGAATAATCTGCGATGCCCTTCATCTTTAACTTTTCAAGCGGCCTTACAACAGAATTATGCTCTAAATCTGAAATAATAAAGTGTGAACCATTTTTAGCAAGACCTTTAATTGAACAATTAAGTGAAAATGTGCAACCAGATGTGAAAATAACATTTTCAATATCAGTGTTAAAAAAATTAGCCACCGCACTTCTTGTGTTATAAATCATCTCTGTGGCTGCCATAGCTGACTTGTAACCACCTCTGCCAGGGTTTGCACAGTATTCAGAAAAAGATTTTTCAACAGCACTAATTACTGAATAAGGTTTTGGGTAAGACGTTGCAGCATTATCAAAATAAATCATTTAGCTCTTTCAAATCCTGTAAACTTAATTTTTGAATTTTCAAAAGCATCCTTAATATTTTCAACATCACCAAAAACAATAAGACTGTAACCACAGCCTTCACCTTTCTTTGGATTAGGGTTTTTCTGCATTTTTGTTTTTGCCCCGAAACGCTCTGCTACATTTTTGGCTTTAATTGCATAAGTTACTGAATTAAACTTAAATATTGCTTTACTCATAAAAACACCACCCTGTCGCATTTTATGCAACAAGGTGGCTGTTTGCCATTATTTTTGAAGAAGAGCAACCGAATGTGCTGCAATTCCTAATTTTTGTCCAGTAAAGCCGAGACCTTCTTCTGTTGTCGCCTTAACACTTACTGCATCAATGTCAATCGATAGAGCTTTTGCAATATTCTCACGCATTTTTAGAATATGTGGTGCAAGTTTTGGTGCCTGTGCTAAAACAGTAGCATCAATATTAACAACTGAATAACCTTTTTCTTTAATCAAGTCATTTACTTTTTGTAGAAGAATTAAGCTATCAGCATTTTTGTATTCTTCGTCATTATCTGGAAAATGTTTACCAATATCGCCGAGTGCCGCCGCACCTAAAAGGCTGTCGGAAATTGCATGAAGTAAAACATCTGCATCAGAATGTCCTAAAAGCCCTATGCCATTATTTTCTATTTCGACTCCACCAAGGATTAGTTTTCTACCATCAACTAATTTATGAACATCGTAACCATGACCAATTCTAAACATTTTCTCCACTCCCTACTATTCCATTAGCAATAACAATATCTTCTCTTGTAGTTATTTTAATATTTAATGGACTTGATTCAACAGTATAAACTTCATAACCTGCTTTTTCCATAAGCATACAGTCATCAGTAAAATCCTTGCTATTTGGGACAGTATTCATAGCATTTATATAAGCATTTAGATTAAATACTTGTGGCGTTTGCATAAGGCGAACTGTATCCCTATTAACAGTTTGAGTTATAAGATTGTTAGAATCAGCGATTTTAACTGTATCTTTAGCGGTAATTGCCGCAGCAGCACAGCCTTTCTGGAATGCTTTTTCTATTGTCTTTCTAATTACTTCTTGAGAAGTAAATGGCCTTGCGCCATCATGAATTGCAATAAAGTCACAAGAACACTCTTTGATTCCATTAAACACACTTTCTTGCCTTGTGCTACCACCTACTACCACAGATTTCACTTTTGTGAAGTTGTATTTAACTGCTAATTCTTTGACAGCTTCGATAATATCTTCACGAGTAACAATTACAATTTCATTAACTAAATCTGCATTTTGAAAAGCAGAAACAGCCCTTGCGATAACTGGCATTCCACCAATTTCCAAAAGCTGTTTGTCTATACCGTGCATACGAGAAGATGTACCTGCAGCAACAATTATTGCAGATACACTTTTCTCATTTGAATTTTTATTAACGGCAATATTCATATTTACCTCTTTATTTAAGTAAAGATTCTATTGCTGATATTTTAGCACATAAGCAGAAAATTTCAACTGCTTTTTTTAGTTCTTCGTTTGATGGGAATGTAGGAGCAATACGAATATTCTTATCCATTGGGTCTTTGCCATAAGGGTAAGTAGCACCAACAGTAGTAAGAACAAGGCCAACATTTTTGCAAAGCTCGCCAATTCTTTTTGCACTACCTACTGTTGTATTATAGCTAATGAAATAACCACCATTAGGTTTAATCCATTCTGCAATACCAATAGGTGCAATTTCTTTATCTAACTCGTCAAGTACAATTTGGAATTTTGGGGCAATAATTGCAGCGTGCTTTTTCATATGAGCACGAATACCGTCAGCATTCTTATAATATCTAACATGGCGAAGCTGGTTAAGCTTATCAAAGCCAATTGTTTGAACGCCCATTCTTTTCTTAATGTCTGCAATATTGTTGTCAGATGCAGCAATAGCTGAAATACCAGCACCAGGGAATGAAATTTTTGAAGTTGAAGTAAATTCAACAAAATAATCTTCTGAACCAAATTCTTTACAAACATCAAAAATGTTAAGAAGAGTGTCAGGAGTGTCTGTAAGGTCGTGAACACAGTATGCGTTATCCCAAATTACTGTAAAGTCTTTTGCAGCCGGTTTAAGTGAAGTGAGTGCCTTAACTGTTTCGTCACTATATGTAACACCCTCAGGGTTTGAATATTTAGGAACACAGAACATACCCTTAACACTTGGGTCTTTTATAAGCTCAGCAATTACACTAACATCAGGACCAACACTTGTCATAGGTACTGTTATCATTTCAATGCCATAATATTCAGCAATTGCAAAGTGTCTATCGTAACCAGGAGCTGGGCAAAGGAATTTAACATTACCTTGTTTACTCCAAGGCTCGTTACCACCAATACCAGAAACCATACACTGAGTAACAAAGTCAAACATAAGGTTAAGGCTTGAAGACCCGCCTATAATGATATTTTTAGCAGGAACTTCTAATATTTCTGCAAAAAGTTCTTTACAC
>JAZUGZ010000146.1:0-4975 GCA_045641425.1 Candidatus Fimenecus sp. | reverse complement strand
TGTTTTTAATTTATGCTAACCACTTATAGCCCATACCCCAAACAGTAATTAAGTGAAGTGGGCTAGATGGTTCATCTTCAACCTTATTTCTAAGCCTATGAATATTTACATCAACAATTTTCTCATCGCCAACATAAGATTCGCCCCAAACGAATTTCAGAATATCCGTTCTGCTTAATGGTAAATTAGGATTTGAGAAAAAGTACTCAACAATTTGAAATTCAACTTGAGTTAAGTCAATAAGCTCGCCATTTTTTGTTAGTGTGTGACCACGAAGGTCAAGCGTGAACTCGCCAAGAGTTAAAGTGCTATTAATTATCTCTTCGCCTGAGTCAGTAACTTCATTCATAAGTGAAACTCGACGATAAATAGCATCAATTCTTGCCATTAGTTCAGATGGAGAAAATGGCTTAGTAACATAGTCATCAGCACCAACTAAAAGACCTGTTACCTTGTCCATTTCTTGTGTCCTAGCTGTTAGCATAATTATGCCAATTCGTTTGCTTTTACTTCTTAAATATTTACAGACCTCAAGCCCATCAGCAATTGGCATCATAATGTCAAGTATTGCAATATCAATTTCGCTACTATTTTCATCAAATGCATTCATTGCTTCTTGACCATTTGAGGCTTCAATTACTTCATAACCACTTCGTTTAAGATTTATTACGACAAAATCTCTAATAGAAGCTTCATCTTCAGCAATTAGTACTTTTTTCATAGTAATCTCCTTTAAGTCATAACAACAAAAGAGTCTTTAATTTTTTGTTTTGAAATCAAGTCAGTTTTTTCAGCAGTATAGCCATAAACATAAGCATCTGCATCAACTAAAAGGCTAAATCCAAACTCATTTTCATTCCATGCCGAAGACGAAAAAGCTCTAATTGAGAAAAGCTTATCAGTTAAGTCGCCATCTTCATTAACAGAATAAAAAACAAGTAAAGCATTATTAACATTATAAACGGCTGTAATATTGCCAATCCACTCTTCATCAAATTCAAAATAATAATTTTGAGATTTATTATATAAACATTTAAACTTTACCGTAAGACCATCTTCATCAAGTGTTGACCAAACAACTAAATTGAGCGGAGTTGGGTCTTCCTCTTCACTGTTAATTCTTTTGCCGTACGGTAATTCTTGAAGTGTTGGGATTTCAACAATTCCGTCATTGTTAATATCTTGAGCATAAGTATTACTGGTTCTTGCCGTAATTGGTGTTTCTGCACTATTAGATTGAATTGGTAAATTAACCTTATCATTTGCACAGAAAAATTCTACAACATCAGTAACATAGGCTGCGTCACTTAAATTGCCATCAACATAAATTCGAGTAACCTTTTCATTGTTTTGAGAAATAGTGTCAGATGTTATTGATAAAACATCTAACATACCAATCAAAGCAAAACTTTTGTCAAATTTCACTGAACAATTTGAATCA
Organism: Candidatus Fimenecus sp.; assembly: GCA_045641425.1. GTDB lineage: Bacteria > Bacillota > Clostridia > Oscillospirales > Acutalibacteraceae > Fimenecus. The sequence continues at coordinate 3,534 of JAZUGZ010000146.1, read as the reverse complement.
AATCGAATGATTCGACCCATAGTTTTGTTGGACTCATTAGCAATATTGACAGTTGAAAGAAAGATATCATCAGAACCATCTTTGTTAAAGTCAGAAACAAACATTTTAGTATAATGTTCAGTTTTTTGAAGCGTTAATGCAGTTCCATTAAAAGTATATATAGTTAAAATTCTGTTACCTACTAAAGTTAAAGTTTCATTAGCAGTTGATTCAGGATTCAATGATGTCCAAGAGATTAAAAGTTCTTTTTTACCATCGCCTGTTACATCATTGAAGCTAACATCATAAATTTCTTCTGCTAAACCATTAAGAATTGCTATATTTGTCCAATTATGCCCATCGTTTTTGAAAACTGCAACATGAGCTAATCCGTTTAATGAGTAATCAGAATAAAATACTAACGCCTCGTCAATTCCATCAGAATCGATGTCGTATATTACATACGATGAACGATATTCACCATTAATTGGTGTTTTCATTTGTGCTGAAGTGCTATCAACAGTCTTTTCAAAATCCTGTTGCAAAAAGCTACTAACACCATTGCTCTTTGGAGGGCGGATTAATTCTTCGGTTGAAAGAATCTTCAAATTGCAACCAGAGAAAAGAACACAAATCACAAGAGTCAAAGCAAGACATGCAATTATTTTCTTTAGCATTATCCGTCACCTCCAAATAAATTAATAATAGATATTATTTTTCGCTAACAGCAATGCTTATTTCAGGTTTGCCATGAACCCAAGCTTTGCCGTTTTTAACAGTAACATTTGCAGTTGCTTTACTAACATTTTCACTTAAAACAACTGATTGTAAATCAGCAGTTATTGTGAAATCATCAACAATTAAATCTTCAAGTACATCAGCTTTACCAACAACTGTTAACTCTAAGTTACCTTTTTCTGTATTTTTAACATTATAGTTAGGATTTGCATTGATAATTTTCACATTAGATGCAGACACTAAAAATGTTTTTGTTGAAAATTCAGTAGCATCGACAGTAATTCTAAACTTATCAACAGAAGACTGGATTTTGTAATTATCAATATCAGATGCAGAAACATTAAATGTGTTAAGACCACGTGCAATTTCTGAATAATCAATTGTGCAAACTGGCAATGATTTAGTAGTTTCAACTAAATCGATTGGAATCGCAGCTGTAATTGTACTTGGATAAACCGAATATTTAATTGGATTTGAAACGAAGAATTCAGGTGTATTTCTAAAATCAACGGAAGTTGGAAGTGTAACAATTTTAAGAACTGGCATTGAAATTGTAATGTCATCTCCACCAGTTTCTATTTGTGAATATTTTAGTGAAGAATTGTCTTCTGTAACTATTTCAATTTTTGGAACAACAGTAGTGTTCTTTTCAAGTTTATCAGTAATATTTACGGTTGCAAGAGCCTTGTTTATTCTATTAATTTCAGACGCTGGACCACTTACTGTAATTGCTTGTTTTGAGTAAACAAGGTCACCTAAAATGCAATCTTCATCAAGTAGTGGCTTAACATCATTTACGAAATTTGTTTCAAGTGGAAGCTCAACTTGTTTATAGATGTCAAAATAAACTTGAACATAAGTTGAAGAAAGACCTACAATTTCAAAATCATCTGAACCATCTGCAACAGCATATTTAAGCTGAAGCGTTTTACTACCAGCACTATCAACATAATTTGTATTTGCAGTAATTAAAATATCATCTTTATCGAGTGAAGCTAAGATATATTTTTTACCAGAAACAGTAACATCAACCTTAAATTCTTTATCGCCAAAAATTTGAAGATTAAGCTGTTCAGGAACACTATCGTTTAAGTCAATTACAACTGGAACGTCAGTAATTGTTTTTTGAACTATTGGACTTTTTTGAACAGAAACCCATGTCCATAGAGCAAATGAGATAATTACAGAAGCTAAAAATATTACTCTATTGTCACGAATTATGTTAGAGAATGAAAATTTTGAGTTTTTAGTATTATTTGTTTTGCTCATTTTTATTACCTCTAAAAATTTTCTTGAATTTGCTGTTGTTCTCATTGTCTTCTTTTATGAAGTTTTTCATAAGAACTTCTCTTAAATCGCCGACTGAAATATCGCGTCTAAGAATTCCTTTTTCAGCAACTGAAATTGCACCAGTTTCTTCTGAAACAACAACAACTAAAGCATCACTTTGTTCACTCATGCCAATAGCAGCTCTATGCCTTGTACCAAGTTCACTTGAAATATCATTGTTAGATGTAAGCGGTAAAATACAACCAGCAGCAACTACCTTGCCATCTTCAATAATTGTTGCGCCGTCATGCATTGGAGCTTTTGGGAAGAAAATGTTGCCAATAAGTTCCGGAGAAATGTCAGCGTTAATAAGTGTACCTGTCTCAACAATCTCATTAAGAATTGTATCTTTTTTGAATACAATAAGTGCGCCAATTTTTTTGTCACTCATATCAGAGCAAGCTTTACAAACACCATTAATTGCTTTTTCAAGATATTCTTTTAAGAAAAGGTCTTCTCTATTAAGAAAAGATATTAATTTTAATGCTGGTACAGGCTGTCTGCCAACTCGTTCAAGAGCATGCCTAATTTCAGGAGTAAATATAACAACAAGAATAACAAGCAAATCAGTAAAAATGAAACTAATAAGGTACTTGCTAACCTGCATATTAAACAAAGAAACTAAAATATAAACTAAAAACAATAAGCCAAAGCCTTTAACCAATTGTTTTGCACGAGTTTCACGAATTAACCTAATTGCGCCATAAATTACAAAAGCAACAAGAAGAATATCAAATAGGTCTGCTAATCCATTAAATGACATAATAGCTTGCTTGAATTCTTGTAAAAACTCAGTAAAGGTTGAAATCAAATACATAAAGCAACACTCTTTTCATAAAAAAATACAATATATCGCAAGTGCTTTTCTGCAAAAGTGCATACTAACACATATAATCACGATATATTGTATCATATCTTTATTTATTTTGCAATTTTTTTAATACAATTTAGCAAAAAATCTGCATCTTTTTCGCTTGAAAACCACGACGGGGTAACTCTAACCGTTCCTGAAGATAAAGTTTTGAACTTTTTATGTGCAAGTGGTGCACAATGCAAACCGCCTCGAACACAAACACCCTTCTCAGCCAATTGTGCTGCTACTTGCTCACTTTGCATATTTCTAATGTTAAAAGATAGCACAGGAGATTTTGAAATATCATCATTAAAATTTGTATAAAGAACAACATTATTCATTATATTCAATTCATTATAAATATATTTTATAATTCTATTTTCGTGATTTAATATATTATTCCGACCAATACGTTCAATATACTTAATACCAGCAAAAAGGCCAAAAATGCCATGAACATTTGGTGTTCCACTTTCAAATTTATCAGGTAAATACGAAGGTTGATTAGGGCTTTCCGAATTACTACCTGTGCCCCCTTCAATTAACGTATCCAAATTAACATTTGGATTAACAACAAGTATTCCTGTACCCATTGGTCCTAAAAGCCCTTTGTGACCAGCACAGCAAAGAATATC
>JAZUGZ010000145.1:0-5888 GCA_045641425.1 Candidatus Fimenecus sp. | reverse complement strand
CGAAAACGCAGTAGGAGGTGAGGGTAATGGCTGAGAAAAAATCTTTAGGTAAAGAATTTACAAAAGGTCTTGTAGCTGAAAACCCAGTTTTAAGACTTGTACTTGGTACTTGCCCTACACTTGCTGTTTCAACATCAGTTTCAAGTGCTATTGGTATGGGCATTGCCGCTACAATAGTTCTTCTTTGTTCAAACATTGTAATTTCTGCTCTTCGTAAGGTAATTCCACAAAAGGTTAGAATTCCTGCTTACATAGTAGTTATTGCATCATTCGTTACAATAATTCAGCTTCTTGTTAAGGCATTTGTTCCAGCACTTGACACAGCACTTGGCGTTTACTTGCCACTTATTGTTGTTAACTGCATTATTTTAGGCCGTGCTGAAGCATTTGCTTCTAAAAATGCAGTTGTAGCATCAGCACTGGATGGTCTTGGAATGGGTATTGGCTTTACAGCTTCACTTTTCCTTATGGCAACAGTTCGTGAAGTGCTTGGCTCTGGTACATTCCTTTCAGGAATTAAAGATTTGCTCGCTGTGTTCAGTAGCGACATTACATTTAATGGATTTAAGATTCCATTCCTTAGTGAAAATCCACTTACCTTCTTCGTTTTAGCACCTGGTGGATTCTTCGTATTTGGTATTATGATTGCTCTTTCTAATAAACTTGCAGAAAGAAACGGCAAACCAAAAGCAGAGCTTAACGGTTGTGCATCTTGCCCAATGGCAAGTAGTTGCGCACTCATAAATGACGGAAAAACTTGTGAGGAGGTTGAAGCAAAATGAAAATAGCATTATCTTTACTTCTCACAGCAATTCTTACAAACAACTTTATTCTTTGTAAGTTCCTTGGTATTTGCCCATTCCTTGGTGTTTCTAAAAAGGTTAACACAGCAGTGGGTATGAGTGGCGCGGTTATTTTTGTTATGGTGCTTGCAACTGCAGTAACCTACCCAATTAACCTTTTACTCGTTAAAAATGATATGGAATATTTACAGACAATCGTATTTATTCTTGTTATTGCGGCTTTAGTTCAGCTTGTTGAAATTGTGCTTAAAAAGTATATGGTTGCACTTTACAATGCGCTTGGCGTTTACCTTCCACTTATTACAACAAACTGTGCTGTTCTCGGTGTAGTTCTTCTTAACATTGATAACGGATATAACTTCTGGCAGTCAATGGTTTACTCACTTGGTGGCGGTATTGGCTTTATGGTCGCAATGATTATGTTCGCTGGCGTTCGTGAAAGACTTGAGGGATGCGATATTCCAAAAGCTTTACAAGGACTTCCAATTACACTTGTTTCAGCATCTCTTGTTTCAATGTCTTTCTTAGGCTTTGCAGGACTTGTTGACAATATGTTCGCTTAAGGGGGGCTGTGAATTATGAATTCTATTTTAATTGCAGTCGCTATTGTAGCGGTTACAGGTTTAATTGCAGGTCTTGGCCTTGCTGTTGCATCAATCGTAATGGCTGTGCCAAAAGATGAAAAAGCTGAAGCAATTCGCGAGTGCCTTCCTGGTGCTAACTGCGGTGCTTGCGGCTTCTCAGGTTGTGACGGTTACGCTGCTGCTCTTTCAAAGGGCGAAACTACTGATACAGCACTTTGCTCTCCAGGTGGTAACGATGCCGCAAAGGCTATTGCATCTGTTTTAGGTGTTGAAGCAGGCGAGGTTGCACCATCTGCCGCAGTTGTTCTTTGTAAAGGTCATAAGGGTAATGCATCTGAAAAGTATGTTTACCAAGGTGTTGAGAGCTGTAAAATGGCAACTCAGCTTTTTGGCGGCCCAAAAGATTGCACTTATGGTTGTGTTGGACTTGGCGACTGTGTAGCTGCTTGTCCTTATGACGCAATTCACATGTGCGATGGCGTTGCAAGAGTTAATCCTCTTCTTTGCCGTGCTTGTAAAATGTGCGTTAAAACTTGCCCTAAGGGACTTATCGAGATGATGCCACTTCATAAAACTGTTGCGGCTGTTACTTGTAAGAATCACGACAAGGGCGCCCAGACAAGAAAAGATTGTAAGGTTGGTTGCATTGGCTGTATGAAATGTGTTAAGTCTTGCGAGTTTGATGCCGTTAAGGTTGAAAACTTCACAGCTCATGTTGATTATGACAAATGCACAGGCTGTGGCAAATGCCATGAGGCTTGCCCAACTGGCTCAATTGACCTTATGAAAATGATTTAACAAATTAAATAAAATATAAAATCAAAAGCCTCACAGATTTTCTGTGAGGCTTTTTGATGTAGTATATAGAAAGGAAAATTATTATGCAAATTGAACGGCTCTTTTTGAGCCTATATTAAAATTCTTGTGCAGGAAAGGAAAAATAGGGATGATGGTGTTATATTTTATGAAAAAGGAAAGGGAAAAATGTTGGGGATTAGGAAAAACCTTTCCGCACAAGAATACTGTCAACAAAAGCTTTGGGCAGATTAGCGAACTAAGCTTAAAAGTTCAACTGCCTTAAGGATTGCTTTTACTGAGAACTTTTCGTTTTCAAGCTCTTCAATAAGCTGCATTCCACGGTTGTGCTCGTACATGTGAGCGCCTCCTTTTCTTCTGTTGTGACTACATATTACCACAGCAAAAAACATTTGTCAAGCGTTTTTCACAAATATTTTGTTAAAAAGTTGTGAATATTGCATAAACGATTTTTTAACCGATTGTTACAAAATTGCCATATTCTGTTGAAAGTGTACTAACATACCGATATTTTGATGTGCAAATTGCCTACTAAACTTTAATTTGAACAGCTTTTGAAATGATGCTCTAATTGTTAACAATATATTAAATTTTATAAACTACCTTGCATTATATAATAGTGTGTGATATAATAATGCCAAGTTAAAGAATAGGAGGGAGCTAATGAATCCGCAATTCAAAAAAGGTGTGCTTGAACTTTGCGCGTTAACACTGCTTTGTGGTGGCGACAGATATGGCTATGAACTTGCAGAACTAATTAGGCAAAAAATTGCAATTTCAGAAGGCACAGTTTACCCAATGCTTAAACGACTTCAAAGTGAAGGCTACTTTGAAACCTATCTTCGCGAGTCGCCAAACGGCCCCGCAAGAAAATATTACAGAATAACAACAAAAGGTAAAGACCGTCAGGCTCTTTTGAAAGCTCAATGGCTTGAGTTTTCGGGTCAGGTTGAATCTTTTTTCTCGGAGGATATATAATGAACAAAAACCAATTCTTAAATGAGCTTTATTCATATTTAGGCTCACTTTCAAACAGTGAAAAGGCAGACATTATGCGTGACTTTGACGAGCATTTTCGCGAAGGCGCATCTGCCGGCAAAACAGAAGAGCAAATTTGCTTTGAGCTTGGCTCGCCACTTGAGTGTGCGAAGCAATATGTGGGCGAGGGTGTAACAGTAGTCAATAAAGTGAGCAGACCTGCTTACCCAAATCCAACTAATAGACCAAAGTCAAAATACCTTTGGAGTTTAGCATTCTTCTTGAATTTAATTGAAGCTATTTTCTCACTCCCTATTGCATTTTCACTTTTCTGTGTTGGTACAATTCTTGTAGTGCTTGACTTTTATTTAATCCCAACAGTCAGCTTTGTACCATTTACTGTGCTTTCAGTTTCACTTACACTTGCTGTGTTCCTTGGCTCAATTATCTTTTTGCTTCTCACAGCGTATGTGCTTAAAATTATGATTAAAAAAATAAATGGTGAGGTGCGAGCATGAAAAAGACTTTAATATTTTTAATTGTATTATTTTTATTGTGTTTGTTCGTAACATTTGTTTCAGCGATTATTTGTGGAACAGAAGTAATATCTGAAGTTCTAAAGCTTATAATCGGCTATGGCAGTTCATATATGAGTTCAATATAAATTAAGGAGTAAAACTATGGATAAAAACAAAAGACTTTACAAATCAAATGACAAAATGCTTGACGGTGTTTGCGCAGGTATTGCAAACTACTTTGGAATTGACCCTACAATAGTTAGAGTTATTTACGCGGTGGCTTCATTTTTTACAGGTGGATTTGGCGGACTTATTCTTTACATTATTCTCGCTGTAATTATGCCACGCGAACCTGAAAATACAGACGGCTACCAGTATAATGAATACACAGATAACGATAAATAAATTCTCCATTTTCATTATTCACGCGAGTAAAAGCTCCAAGTTTTTTCTTGGAGCTTTTGCTTTTATTCGACTTTTTGTAAAATTACTCTTTTAATTTTTAACTGTATGTTGTATAATGAAGGTGCATAAAAAATAGGAGGATTATTTTTATGAATAATAAATACTTCTGTGCAAAAGAAAATGGTAAGCTCCATTACCCACATACTATTCTTACAGGTTTTGGTTTTCTTGCATCTTCAATTGCATGGGCAATTTATGACCCTTACATCACAAAAATCTTAAACTACTTGCTTAATCGTAGTGATATGATTACTGCTTGGAGTAATAAGCTTAACGAAATGTTCCCAGCTTTAGCAAAATTTGCTGAGGCAAATGGCGAAAATGTTGGTAATGCCGCAACTGGTATTACACTCGTTCCGCTCTTTATTGGTATTATTATGACCTTTGATAACATCTTCGGTGTTATCTTCCAGCCAACATTTGGCAAGCTTTCTGATAATACTCATTCTCGTTTTGGCAAGCGTCGTCCTTATGTAATTTATGGCGCACCAATTTCAGCGGTCCTTTTTGCAATTATTCCATTAGTGGCTATAAACTTAAAGTCACTTCCAATTACAATGCTCTTCATTATTCTTTTCGTGTTCGTAATGTCACTTTGGAGAGCACCAGTCGTAGCTTTAATGCCAGACCTTACGCCTAACGAGCTTCGCTCTGAGGGTAACGCTGTTATTAACCTTATGGGTGGCCTTGGCGGTGCCGTTGGTCTTTTTGCAGGCACAATTGTTTCTGTAATTTACTGTGCTGTTAAGGGCGTTTCAAGTGCAACTCTTACCGAGGGCGAGGGCGAGCTTGTTATCTTCCCTTATGTATTCTTGCTTGGCGCAGTTGTTATGATTATTGGTATGCTTGTTGTTCTTTTCTGTGTTAAAGAGCCAGACAGCCGAATTAAAATTCAGGCTGAAATGAATCAAGCGGCTGATGAAGAAGCAAAGCGTAAAGCAGAAAAAGAAGCTAAGAAAGCCGAAAAGGCAGCAAGAAAAGCAGAAAAGCTTTCAGGTGCTGAAAGAAGAAGCCTTATCTTTATGCTTATGGGTCTTTTCTTCCTCTTCTGCGGAACAAACGCTATTTCAACTTTCTTTGCACTTTTCGCAGGCGAAATTTTAGGCAAGACAACTTCACAGGCAACTATTATGACAACAGCTTTCGCAGCAGCTTCAGCTATTGCGGCTATTCCTGCTGGTTGGCTCGGTAAAAAGATTGGTAGAAAGAAAACAATTCTTGGCGGTCTTGTAATTTTTGTTATTGCTTTTGCTGCATATCTTGTTGCTTATAACACTGGTCTTGATGCACTCACAGGCATCTTTGTTTGGGCAGCTCTTATCATTGGTGGTGCTGCTAATATGTTCATCACTGTTAATACTCTTCCACTTGTTCTTGAAATTGGTGGTATTGACAAGGTTGGTACATTTACTGGCTACTATTACACAGCAACATTCTCAGCACAAATTGCAACTCCAATTATTTATGGTATTGTTCGTATGTTCACAGGCACATACCTTTCACTTTTCTATTATTGCCCAGTTGCATTTGTAATTTCTCTTCTTTGCATTCTTTGTGTTAAGCACGGCGAGGCTATTCCACAGGAAATTATTGATAAGATTGAAGAAGAAAATGCTGACTAATTCCTATACTATTATATATAATATATAAACTCATTACGGCAGGGGAAACCTTGCCGTATTTTTTGTCAAGAAAGAATTATTTTATTAGTCCAAAATTTTGTA
>JAZUGZ010000144.1:0-1739 GCA_045641425.1 Candidatus Fimenecus sp. | reverse complement strand
GAATAAGTTAATGTTAAAATCATCAAACAAAGTTGAAACCAATGTTTACGAAGTTGAAATTTCAATCGATGCTGAAAGCTTTGAAGCAGCAATTCAAAAAGCTTACCTTAAGCAGAGAAAGAACATCACAGTAAAGGGCTTCAGAAAAGGTAAAGCACCAAGAACATTCATTGAAAAGATGTATGGTGAAGGTGTTTTCTATGAAGATGCACTTGAAATCCTTTACCCAGATGCAGTTAGCGAAGCTATTACAGCAGCTGAACTCGACATCGTTGACACACCTTATGACCTTGACGTTACAGAAATCGGCAAGAACGGTGTTGAAATGAAATTCAAAGTAACAGTTAAGCCTGAAGTAAAACTTGGCAAATACAAGGGCGTTAAGGCAGCAAAACCTGCAGTAAAGGTTACTGCTGACGAAGTTAAACAGGAACTTGCTAATATGCAAGAACAAAACAGCCGTATGGTTAGCGTTGACAACCGTGCAGTTAAGAAGGACGATACAACAGTTATCGACTTTGAAGGTTTTGTTGACGGCGTAGCATTTGACGGCGGTAAAGCTGAAAATTATGAACTTGTTATTGGTTCAGGTTCATTTATTCCAGGTTTTGAAGACCAGATTATTGGTCACAAAATTGGCGAAGAATTTGACGTAAATGTTAAATTCCCTGAAGATTATCACGAAGAACTTGCTGGTAAAGATGCAACATTCAAAATTAAGCTTCACGAAATCAAAGTTAAAGAGCTTCCAAAGCTTGACGATGAATTTGTTAAAGACGTAAGTGAGTTCGATACACTTGACGAGCTTAAAAAGCACATTAAGTCAGACCTTGAAGAAAAGAAGAAAGCAGAAGCTGATTCAGCATTCACAAACGAACTTCTTGAACAGGTAGCAAACGGCATTAAAGCTGAAATTCCTGAAGTAATGATTACAAAGGAAGCTGAAGAAATGGTTCAAGAGTTTGCTTACAGACTTCAAATGCAGGGTCTTGACCTTAAAACATACCTTATGTACACAGGTATGGATAATGATAAACTTCTTGAAAATTATAAAACACCAGCTGAAAATCAGGTTAAGCTTAAACTTGCTCTTGAAGCAATCGTTAAAGCAGAAAACATTGAAGCTACTGAAGAAGATATTAATGCTGAATATGAAAAGCTTGCAAAGGCTTACAATATGGAAATTGATGCAATCAAGTCAGCAGTTTCAGCTGAAACACTTGCTAATGACATTAAGTCACAAAAAGCAATTGGTCTTATTAAAGAAAATGCAGTAGAAGGTGCAGCAAAGAAACCAGCAGCTAAAAAAGAAGCAGCAAAGAAAGACGACGCTGAAACTAAGGCTAAAAAGACAGCTGCTAAGAAAGATGATGCTGAAAAACCTGCAAAGAAGCCTGCAGCAAAGAAAACAGCTGCTAAAAAAGATGATGCTGAAACTAAGGCTAAGAAACCAGCAGCTAAAAAGACAACAAAGAAAACTGAAGAATAATTTTTCAGTAATCAAAGTAAATTATGTTTAGATATTAAAGAATTGTCCAATACTTAAAGGGCGATTCTTTAATACTTATTACGGATTTATTAGGAGGAATAACAATGGCACTTGTACCTTATGTAGTTGAACAAACAGGCAGAGGAGAACGCTCTTACGACATTTTCTCACGCCTTCTTAATGACCGCATTATCGTTCTTTCAGACGAAGTAAATGATGCTACTGCTTCACTTGTTGTTGCACAGCTTCT